>PWFW01000206.1 GCA_003554225.1 Halanaerobiaceae bacterium
AGATCGACTATTTCTATCTCCTGACCTTTGAGGGCTGCCATTTTACCAAAATCGCCTCTCTCAACACAGTCAATGGCGGCCAGGCCATATCTGCTGGAAAGAATTCTGTCATAGGCAGTAGGTGTTCCACCTCTGACTATATGACGGGGCTGGATATAGCGAGTCTGCCAGTCCATTCTCTCTTCGATCTCCTCTGCGAGATATTCGCCGATGCCTCCTAAAACGACATGGCCGAACTCATCGGTCTCTTCATCCTGGGCGATCATCTCATCCATCTCTGTGGTGGTGGCGCCTTCAGCCACCACGACCAGGGCGTAATCCTTGCCTCGCTGCCGGCGCTGTTCCAGGAAGCTGCAGATATCCTCAATGCTGTAGGTTTTTTCCGGCATCAGTATTACATCGGCATCCCCGGCCCAGCCGGCATAGAGGGCAGTCCAGCCGGAATAGCGGCCGAAGACCTCATAGACAATCACCCGGTGATGGGAGCGGGCAGTTGTTTTAAGGCGATCGAGATGGTCGGTAGCGGCCTGAACTGCGCTCATAAAACCGAAGGTCATGTCGGTGCATTCCAGGTCGTTATCCATTGTTTTGGGCACTCCTACCACCTTGACTCCCTGCTGATAGAGTTTGTGGGCAGCTCCCAGGGTGTCATCTCCGCCGATGGCTATCAGGGCATCGATCTCCTCCTGCTCCATGGTCCTGGAGACATCCTCAGGGTCATTGCCGGCGCTGAAGGGATTGGTTCTGCTGCTGCCCAGCATGGTGCCGCCCTCAGGGAGAATATCAATCACATCATCCAGGGTTAATTCCTGCCAGTCATTTTCCAGGACGCCCTTCCATCCATCCCGGAAACCAACAAACTCATGACCGTATTCCTTGATTCCCTTCCAGACAATGGATTTAATGACAGCATTCAAGCCACCACAATCTCCTCCACCGGTTAAGATTCCTACCTTCATAATATCACTCTCCTGAATTAATAATTTTTAGTTGAGTTTTTAAAATAAGATTTGTTAAAATAAGTACGAAGGATAAAAAACTACCCTGCAGGAATAAATTTTACCACTTTAACCGACAAGATGCAAGTGGTTTTGCCCAGCTGTATGCAAAATCAACATTTTCAACACTAATTTTATATGGACATGGAATTAATTTTTAATTCAAAGCAAATATTTGCTCGTGGAAAACTGCCTTGACAAGCCAGAAAGTCCGGTGATATGATGTATTTACGATTTCAAGTATTCTGCTTGTGATTTGTCTGTGATTTACATATAATTATATTGCCTGACCGGAATAAACCTGAGGAGGCAAAAGCCATGGAAAGAATAGGAGTCCTGACAAGCGGAGGAGATGCCCCGGGGATGAATGCTGCTGTCCGGGCAGTTACCCGGCAGGCTTTGCATCTGGATCTAGAAATAATGGGGATAAGCAGAGGATATTCCGGTATGATTAAGGGAGAGATCTCTGAATTAAAGGATAAGGATGTTTCCGGAAAAATTAACCGAGGGGGTACCTTTCTCTTTACCGCCCGGAGTGAGTCTTTCAGAACAGCTGAGGGTCAGAAAGAGGCCATCTCCCAGCTTAAGAGATTTGGAATAGAGGCCCTGGTTGTAATTGGAGGAGATGGATCCCTGCAGGGCGCTATGGCTCTGGAAAGACAGGGCATACCAACAGTGGGGGTGCCAGCCTCGATTGATAATGATCTGGCAGGAACAGACTATTCGATTGGTTTTGACACCGCAGTTAATACTGTGGTTGATGCAGTTGACAAGATAAGAGATACTGCCACCTCTCATGAGAGAGTTTTTGTGATAGAAACCATGGGTCGCAATAACGGCCTTTTAACTCTGGAGTCAGGTTTGGCGGTGGGAGCTGAAGCGATTTTAATTCCTGAGATTAAATTTGATATAGATGAGGTCTGCAGTATAGTCCAGAGAGGATATAAAAGTGGAAAATCTCACAATCTTATCCTGGTAGCAGAAGGAATCAAAGACTGCTGTCTTGATCAGACAAAAAGACAGGAAAAACAGTACAGTGCAGCTTTTCAAATCGGTGAAACCATTACAAAAAATACCGGATTTGAAGTCAGGATCATTGTGCTGGGCCATGTGCAGAGAGGAGGCTCACCCTCAGCCCTGGACAGGGTTACTGCCAGCAAACTGGGCTCAAAAGCAGTTCAGGTATTAAAATCAGGAGGCCGGGGAGTAATGGTGGGAATCAACCAGGATAATATGGTAACCATAGATTATGATATTATACTTGAGCAGGAAAAGAAGATTGATGAATCACTTTATAATCTAGCAAAAATTTTGGGATGATTTTTTAATAATTTTTGTAAATCAGCAATAAAAAATCCCGGGCTTGAGAACGGCATCAGCCCTGGAAGCATTAGCAGTAGAAGCGGTAGAGACTGCCAGGGTTAAGGACCTGAGTAATGGTATTTTATAAAACAAGCAAAATCAGGCTGACAAGGTTAACTGATTGGCCTATAAATTTTTATCAGGAAGGGGATTTAATATGCGTAAAACTAAAATTGTTTGTACTCTGGGGCCGGCCAGCAACGATAAAGAAACTCTTCTGGAGATGGCTGAAAAGGGAATGGATGTAGCCCGCTTCAATTTTTCTCATGGTGATCATCAGGAGCATAAACATAGGATGGATTTAATTAAGGAGATTGAACAGGAATTAGGCCGCCCCCTGGGAATTATGCTGGACACTAAAGGTCCTGAGATCCGCACCGGAGAGCTGGCTGCAGATGAAGTGGAATTAAAGCAGGATGACAGGATAATTCTCACCACTGAAAAAGTGGAGGGAACAGCAGATAAAGTCACAGTCCAGTATGATAAGCTCCCTGAAGATGTCAAGCAGGGCAACATGATTCTTGTCGATGATGGCCTGATTGAGCTGGAGGTCGAAAAGGTTGAGGGTGCTGAAGTTTTTTGCAGGATTGTGAATGGAGGTACACTTGGTTCCCGCAAAGGAGTAAACCTGCCCGGGGTCAATGTCCAGCTGCCGGCTTTAACTGAAAAGGATCGGAAGGACATTCGTTTTGGGGTGGATCAGGGAATTCATTTTGTGGCAGCTTCCTTTGTCCGCAAGGCCAGTGATGTGATTGAAATTCGCAAACTGCTGGAGGAAGCTGGAGCAGAAGATACCAAGATTATTCCCAAGATTGAAAATGAAGAGGGCGTTGAAAACATTGATGATATTATTGAAGTCTCTGACGGCATCATGGTAGCCCGGGGAGATCTGGGGGTAGAGATACCGGCAGAAAGAGTTCCGGTAATCCAGAAACAACTTATCAGAAAATGCAATGAAGCGGCGATTCCGGTCATTACCGCCACCCAGATGCTGGATTCTATGATCAGAAATCCCCGACCGACCAGAGCCGAGGCCTCTGATGTAGCCAATGCTATCTTTGATGGAACTGATGCCATCATGCTTTCGGGAGAGTCAGCTGCCGGTAAATATCCGGTTCGCTCGGTGGAAACCATGGCCAGAATTGCCCGGGAAACCGAGGATTCTATTTCCTATACCAGGAAGATTGCCGGTATTAAAGAACCACACAGTAATACCGCCACCGAGGCTATCAGCTATGCCTCCTGTGAAACGGCTGTGAATCTTGAGGCCCAGGCAATAATTACTGCGACCGGTTCGGGGCTTACAGCCCGCAAGGTCGCCAAGTACCGTCCGCCAATCAAAATTGTAGCGGTTACCCCTAATGCCAGGGTACAGCATTTTCTGACACTGAGCTGGGGTGTTTATCCCCTGGTTTCGGCAGTTACAGAATCCACTGACGAAATGATTGAGAATGCCACTCAGGTTGCTCTGGAGAAGGGGCTGGTACAGGATGGAGATATGGTGATAATTACTGCCGGAGCCCCGGTGGGTATACCAGGAACCACCAATTTGATTAAAGTTGATGTTGTTGGCAAACCGGTAATTGAAGGCATGGGAGTCGGCAAGAAGATTGTGGTGGGTACTGTGGTCAGGGCAGAGACGGCCAGGGAAGCCAACGCCAAGGTAAATAAGGGAGATATACTGGTTACCAGAATGACCGATAAAGAATATATGCCGGCGATGAAAAAGGCCACTGCTGTTATTACAGCAGAAGGAGGGCTGACCTCACATCCGGCGGTGGTAGGTTTGAATTTAGGCAAGCCGGTTGTTGTGGGAGCTGGAAATAAAATTGAGGAGCTTAAGGATGGAGAGGAGATTACCCTAGATGGTGCCCGGGGGCTGGTGTATCGAGGTAAGGCTCACCTCCGGTAAGGGGAAAATCACAACAAGAGTGAGAGCACAATAAGAGCAAAACAAGAAAAAAGAGCGGGGCTTTTAAAACCCCGCTCTTTTATAATTCAGAAGCAGAAAAAATTCGCGGCTATCCGGGATGGTCCTGGTGAAACCCGTTCGGCACTGTTTCCATCACAGAGAATAAATTAACCACTTAATCAGTTAATCATTTTCCTGCTACCAACCTGCTAAACAACTCAGGTGCTACTCATTCTACTTGCAAACAATTAATCGCTTAAATGCTCAAAATCTTCCAATCCTCGAAACAGATGATGGTTATTGCTCCCGGATAGTTTATTTTCTACTTCCAATTAAATTATAGCAGGAATATGTCGAAATGTCAAGAAACTTTTTTAATATTATTAATAATCCTCCAAATATCTGTCTAAATCTTTATCCAAACTTCTGTGAAGGATGAAATTTATAAAAACGAAATTTCCGGGCCAGCAAAATTTGGCTATTTAAAGCAGCAAAAATATGGTATAATGGTTAACAAGAAAAGGGAAGGAGAGGATGGATATGGGGGAGAATAAAACCAGAGACAATTTAAAACTTGAAGAAGAGCTTGAAGAAAAGAAAATAGACAAACAGGTTGAGGAGATAGAGAAGCGAGTAACTTCTATTAGAGTTTTACAGGGTCTCTGGAAAAAAGTTGCTCTGATATTGGCACTTGCTGTTTCATCTTTTCATTTTTATACCAGTGGAGCCGGATTGCTGGTAACCTTTCAGCAGCGTTCTCTGCACCTGGCTTTTTTGATGACCCTGGCTTTTATAATGTATCCCCTGAAAGTCAGTCAGCGGGAGAGCGTAAAGGTCTGGGATATTCTCCTGGCAGCAGCAGGAATTGTTACTACTATTTATATTTTTGTAAATCATTATGAGCTGGCTATGCGGGCCGGGATAGCCAATCAGCTGGATTTAATAATGGGAGGAATTTTAATCCTGCTGGTCCTGGAAGCAACCAGAAGGTCTATCGGAATTGCTCTACCAGTGATAGCGGTTACATTTTTGGTATATGCCTATTTCGGGCCCTATATGCCAGGTATTCTGGCTCACCGTGGTTTTTCTATTCGCAGAATAATTTCTCACCTTTATCTGACAACTGAAGGTATTTTTGGAGTTCCTTTAGGGGTTTCAGCCACCTTTGTTTTCATGTTTGTTCTCTTCGGAGCAGTCATGGAACAGAGCGGTATAGGAGATTATCTGATCAAGGTTGTTTTTTCTGCCCTGGGCCACCAGAAAGGTGGTCCGGCCAAGGCAGCTGTGGTAGTAAGCGGACTTATGGGCATGATTTCCGGGAGCTCGATAGCCAATACTGTAACCACCGGTTCCTTTACCATCCCGATAATGAAAAAGATGGGCTTTTCCGCTGATGTTGCCGGGGGGGTTGAGGTGGCGGCTTCCACCAACGGGCAGTTTCTGCCGCCGATAATGGGGGCTGCGGCCTTTATCATGATAGAATTTACCGGCCTGCCCTATGTGGAAATTATTCGGGCAGCCTTTATCCCGGCAGTTTTAAGTTACATTGCCATCTTTGGCATTGTTCACCTGCAGGCCGAAAAAACCGGTCTGCAGGGTATGCCCCGGGAGGAGCTGTCACCCTTTCTGCCGACCTTGATTAAAGGGTTTTATTTTATTATTCCTATTATTGGTCTTGTTTATATCCTGGTTGTTTTGAGGTTTTCAGCTTTAAGATCGGCCTATCTGGCAATGATCATGGCTTTGATAGTTAGCCTGCTGGCCAAACTATTTATTCTGGGCTGGTGTAAATTTAAGGGGTTTTCCCGGGGTGAGGTTAAAAGAAGGGATATTCCCATTGACCCTACCAAGGAGAGCCAGGAGGGTCTATTCACTCTGGGAGAAACCGGCCTGGCACTGGTAAAAGAGGTGCTTCAGGCCTTTGAAGCCGGAGCTAAGAACATGATCGGAATTGCCATGGCCTGTGCCTGTGCCGGTATTATTATCGGAGTTGTAACTCTGAGCGGGCTGGGTTTGAGAATGACCAGTTTAATTCTAACAGTATCGAGAGGTAACCTGTTTTTCACTCTGGTTTTAACCATGTTTGCTTCCTTAATTTTAGGATTGGGGCTGCCCACCACCGCCAAGTATATCATTGTTGCCACTCTGACCGCTCCAGCTCTGGCCAGGCTGGGAATTCCGGTTATAGCCGCCCATCTTTTTATTCTTTATTTCGGGGTGCTGGCCGATGATACCCCGCCGGTGGGTCTGGCAGCCTATGCTGCAGCTGCAGTGGCAAATTCTGATCCGGTGAAGACAGGTTTGCTTGGTTTTAAGTTTGATCTGGCGGCCTTTATTCTGCCTTTCATCTTTGTTTATTCCCCCATGATGCTGATGATAGATGTAAACTGGTATCATCTAATCTGGATAATTATAACAGCTGTTATCGGGATGTATGCCTGGTCCTGTGGTATTCAGAATTACTTTTTTACCAGGACTGCCTGGTGGGAAAGGATTGCTTTACTGGGGTTTGCAGTGCTGGCGACGGTTCCAAATGTCTGGATGGACCTGATCGGGCTTGG
>PWFW01000084.1 GCA_003554225.1 Halanaerobiaceae bacterium
AGTTTCTCATGCCATAGGAACCTATCAGGCAGAGCAGAAGAATTACCGGAATCAGATATTCCTGAGGAAGGCTGATCAAGCGAGCAAAGTATTTTGCCCCCACCAGGCCGATCAGCAGCATAAAAATTACAGCAAGAGAAGCGCTGATAAATACCGAAGAAACAAAGGGCATCTGTTCTCTAAAGAGCATCGGTCCTGGCCGTAAGCCCTGAATTATTAAGGCACCCATTAAAACGGCAGTCATGGGATCTCCCGGAATTCCCAGAGTAAGCATCGGTATCAGAGCTCCTCCCGTGCTGGCATTGTTAGCAGACTCCGGTGCAGCTACTCCCTGCAAACACCCGGAACCCATATTAACTCCTGCCCTGGAAAACCTTTTTTCCTGACCATAGGCCACCAGACCTGCAATAGAACCTCCTGCTCCAGGAATTGCCCCCACAAAAACACCCAGCAGAGAACAGCGAAGATAGGTAGGCCAGAGAGCAAGAACCTCCGAAATTTTTGGGATAATATTTTTAACATCCTGAATCACGCGTTCAGTTGTTTCCATCTCCATGATCTGAATAAACATTTCTGCAAGGCCATAAACCCCGATCATTACCGGTATTATATTGACTCCCTCAGTAAGTTCGACTCTGCCAAATAAAAATCTGGGATAGGCTGTGATGGCATCCACCCCTACTATGCCTATCATTAATCCCAACAGCCCTGAAATTAAACCTTTAACTAGATTACCTGGAGAGATAAAGGCTATGATGCTGATTCCTAAGAGAGCAATTGCAGCAAATTCCTGAGCGCTAAAATCAAGGGCAAAACTTGCTACCATCGGGGCAAATAAAGCCAGCACTATTATGCTGAAGAATCCTCCTATCGCTGAAGCTATGGTAGCAATACCAATAGCCTGGCCGGCCTCTCCCCTTTTACACATGACATAACCATCCAGACCGGTAGCTATTGCTGAAGGAGTGCCGGGAATATTGATAATGATAGCAGCAATTGAACCCCCATAAACAGCCCCCTTGTAGAGACCCAGCAAAAAGGCGAAGGAGATAACCATATCCATTCCGTAAGAAAAGGGCACAAAAACTGCAATAGTCATTGTGGCTGTTAAGCCAGGCAGAGCACCAAAAACAATGCCGATAAAGGTGCCGCTAAAAAGAGCGAGCCAGACCAGTGGGTTGGTAAAAAAATGCAAACCAGCTGTATATAATTCTATTTGAAATAGCTCCATGACATTTAAACCTCTTTTCCCAGAATAATTACTTATTTCTCAGAATGTTTTCCTCTTTTTAATAGTAAACAGCCCTGCTCCTTCGGAACACGACAATAAATGAAAATATCACTGGATATTTTTAAAGTAATAGACTATCTCTCAGGATAATTTCTCTTATTCCCCTTATTTCCCTTATTTCTCTTATTTCTCTTATTTCAGAGTTTCTGTAATCTAATTCATAATACCAGTAAATTAAGATTGATATTCCCATTCCCCGGGATAATACTCTCTTGCTCAGAAAGAATTTTTGATATACTCAGTCTAATACTAGAATAAAATGCCATCTGGAAAGCGTATCCCAATTAAAAAATCAAAAATTATAAAAATGACTACTGTAATAGCAAGTGTTAGGAGAGCAATTTTTCTAATAGATATCTTCTGCTCGGCAAATAGAACTCTGGTCATAACCACCAGGAACAAAAATGAAGAAGAGAAAAAACCAAGCCATCTTAACAAATAAAGATATAAATAAACCATCCCCACTGCTATTAAGAGTTTTTTCCTGGTAAGAGCAGTGCTTTTACCCCAGAAGGATTCCTCACTTTCCTCCTCAGTTTCGATATCTCCTCCTGGAACAGGTTTTTTCTCCCTATCATCAATTTCCCCTAGGGTTTTCTTTACTGTCTGAAGAAGATAACCGGTAGTCAAAACAATTAAAAGTCCTGCCAGCAGAAGCGGATAAAAACCTGGATTTTGCGCCCGGGGAACTCCGGGAATTACTCGAAAATCTCTGGCAATATAAATAATATAAAATGATAAGGCATAAAAAGAAATTATTGCATAAAAATCTTTTTTCCTGATTAATCTCTGGAATACCAATTTTATTAGATTCACAATTCCACCCCCTTAATAAACAAGGCGCTGCGCTCTCAAAGCAAGCACAGCGCCTGATGATAATCTTTCAATTATAGCGGTTCTCCAGCAAATTTTAGTTCAGCAATCCAGCAGCCTGGATGACCTGGATAACCGGAAAAAATACCTACTCAACATCGATATCAATTAATCCCTCTTCTACAAGTCTGTCTATTTCCTGATCAATTTCGGTAATCTTTTCTCTGAAAGCTTCACTGCTCAAATATTCCGGTGTGTAACCCTGGTCTAATAAAAATTCCCTGATTTCATCATCCTGAGTTATACATTCTTCAACAGCAGCTTCTAATATTTCTATTTTAGCCTGATCTACCCCTTTGGGTGCCAGGAATCCGGTGTAATTACCCATGGTGTAGTCATAGCCCTCTTCCCGGAAGGTGGGAACTTCAGGAAAATCTTCATGTCTCTCTTCGGTGGCAATTGCCAGCATTCTTAAATCACCAGCTCTGACATGGTCAGCCACATCGGGTAAGGTATTCATAGTTGCTTCCACATGCTGGCCCAGAATTGAGGTTGTGGCGGGAGCAGCACCCTCATAGGGCACATGCACCACATTGATATCAGCCATCTGCTCAAAGGCCAGGGCAAAGATATGGACACTGGCACCTATACCGGTATTGGCCACAGTTAAAGTTCCCGGATATTCCTGAGCATACTCCACAAACTCTGCTAGGGACTCCCATTGACTGTCAGCATGAACTGTCAGAGTAGCAGGATTGGTAAAAATCTGGGCTATGGCCTCTACATTATCCATATCCGGGGGATCAGGAGAAGTCAATTTCGCCGTTACAGTTGAGATAGAGGTTGTGCCAAAGGTATAGCCATCAGAATCAGCAGTTTCAATAGCCTTCGAACCTATAACTCCTCCGCCACCTTCAATATTATTGACCACCACATTAACTCCAAAGTAATTTTCCAGCCAGTCAGCTATCGGCCGGACGGCCACATCGGTAAACCCCCCCGCCGGCCAGGGAATGATCAGCTCAAAGTCTTCTTCGGGAAAGGTATCAGCAGCTTCAGCAGTATTAAATCCGGCAAAGGCAATTATCAGACAGAGAAAGCCTATAAGAGAAACTGTCAAAATTTTGTTTCCGGTCATTATCTTTTCCCCCTTAGTTTTTTTGGTTTGCTTGATGACCCTTGTCAGCTCTTGAAAGCTCCTGCAGATTGATGAGAAATTCTTCACTTACTAATTTTTAATCTCCCTCTTTCACCTCCCTGAAAATAGTCATCTCACTAAAGATTTACATCTTAAAAATACTTATCTCACTAATTTATTATCCCTGGTATATTCAATGGTTTTGTGGTTTTAATAAATAATTTGTCTCACTGAAATATTTAATATTTTCCCATAAAATATTTCCTCTCAGGAAATTTTGGTTTGAATTGACCTGGAATAGCTGAGTCTCGAAGTGAAATTTATTATGATCGATCTCAACGGGCTATTTATCTTTTCCTTTCACCTTTTTCTGGTAAAGTTCCCGATATGGGTTTTGTTTTCTAACCACACAGCCTGTGGGTCCACCTGCTATCAATAATTCTGAACACTTGCTGCAGGCAATACATCCCTGTTCTTTTCTCAGCTGCTCCCCTGACAGAATATCTCGGGCGAAATCAGGATAGGCAAAGGCCATTCTGCCAACTCCTACCAGGTCGGCTCTTTTATTTTCCAGATTGCCGGCAGCTACATTGGGAAAAAATTGATTCAGCCAGCTGTAGCCTGCACCCAGGACAATTTTGTCTGGAATCTCCTTTTTTATCTCTGCTGTTAAAGTAAACATTCTGGCTGCGCCTTCCAGGGGGTGCTCTGGAGGCTGAGCTCCACCTTTAATTGAATTGTTAAAGGGGCGCACAATATGAGGATGGATCCGGGGATCAGCTGCTGTAATGCTGAATATCTCAACATTTTCCTCAGCCAGCGCTTGAACAAGTTTAACCGGTTCAGCTAAATCCGGTATTTCCTGGTTTTCCCGGTCAACCCCCCAGCCGTAGGGATAGGGTATAGCATCATAAACATTCAAGCGGACGGCCAGGATAAAATCCGGGAGTAAAGATTTTAATTCCGCCACTATCGACCTGATTAGTTCTGTCCTGTTGGCATAGGAACCACCAAATTTGCCTTCCCTGGTATAGGCTGCCAGAAGCTCAGAAAGCAAGTATCTATGACAGGCTTTAATATCCACCCCGTCAAAACCTGCCTCTTCTGCCAGCCTGGCCGCTGTTACATACTTGTCTTTTAGTATTTCCAGATAATTATCTTTAACGGGCTGACTATCCTCTGATATCCCGGCTTTATCATCACTGTAGGGATCATTGAACAAAAACAGGGGCTTCTTTTTGTTTGCAGGAGCTGAATATCTGCCGGAATGATTTAGCTGGAGGATATTGAGCGGTCTGTAGCCATTAGCCTTCTCGGCAGTTTCATTAACTTCAGCTACCAGCCGGGCAAATTCAGCTTTATTTTCTGGATTTAAGTAAAGCTGATTTTTGTTGCTTTTGCCTTCCGGAACAATAGAAGTAGCCTCCCACCAGATCAGGCCTGCTCCTCCCCGGGCAAAACTTAAATATCTTGCCTCTGTCAAATCGCCGGGCGCACCGTCCTCCCTGCCATCCAGGCCTTCCATGGGGTGAATTGCCATTCTGTTTGGTATGGTCAGCCTATCCTTAACTAGGGCTTTTTGCAGAGCTTTAAGGTCATCAGACCAGAAAACAGACTGCTGTAAATTCAGTTCTTCTATTTTCTTAAGCAGCTCTTCTTTATCTTTAAAATTAAACTTCTCAAATTCTGCCATCAGTACACCTCATCTCACCATTGTAACCCAGGGCTCCGGAAATTTTTTGGGAATAGCTGCAGACAAGTTCTTTATATTCATCGATTTTTTCCCGGGTAATTCTGATAGCAGGTCCAGAAATGCTGAAGGCAGCTAATATTTTTCCCTGAAAATCGAAGACCGGGCCGGCAATACACCTTATACCGATTTCATTTTCTTCATCATCCACTGCATATCTCTGCTGGCTAATCTTGATTAAATGATTTTTAAGTTTATTCTGATCTGTGATGGTGTTTTCCGTTTTTTGCGGAAGTCCCTGGGTTTGAATAATCCGTTCTAAAATTTCTTCGGGAGAAAAAGCCAGGAGCACCTTTCCCAGGCTTGTACTATGAGTAAAGACCCGCTTGCCTATTTTTGAATACATCCGGATAGTTTGCTGGCTTTCGAACTTATCTATATAAACAACTTCGCCATTATCCAGAACTCCCAGATGGATTGTTTCCCCCGTCAGTTCCATCAATTTTTCTAAATAAGGAGCAACAGACTGCCTGAGATCCAGATCATTAATGGCGATGCTTCCTACTTCAAAAAGCTTCAGGCCAACTTTATATTTATCATCCTGATCTGCCTGAGAAATATAGCCGCGATAGCCCAGGGTGCTTAAAAGCCGGTGGACCGTGCTTTTGTGAATCCCGGTTTTTTTGCTTATTTCGGTAATACCCAGGGGTTTTCCGCTTTTGGTGATAATTTCTAAGATCTGCAGTGATCTATCAACTGATTTTACCAGTTGTTCCGGTTTTTCTTTGATCTCCATCAACCTCCAGCCAAAAATAATATTTTCCAGCTATCTATATCTCAGGTTAATTGATATCTGTTCAGGAAGTTTTATTTGGAAATTTTAGTATAAAATGTTTGAGGTGCTTAAGTGCTTAAATGTTGCCTGTGCTTAAATGTTGTCTGTAAGCTTTATTCTGTCTATTAGATTAAGAGATGCAGTGTGTTTCATCTAATGAAATAATGTTTTGCTGTTTATGTTAATTATATAATTAGCGAATTTATTGATAAATCCTTTTAAATTTTTCAAATAATATTAAAATTATATAATGACCGATTATTTTAAAGTATTAGCGAGCAAATGTGCTTTAATTAATTTTTAAGGTATATTCAGGTGTAAAATTGGTCCTGAGCAGCCAGCAATGGGAATTGAGGGAGATTGACTTGGGTTTTATCTGAAATTTCAGTCCGAGGCTGGAGTGAATTTTACAGGCTTTAACTTTTAATTCTATTTGCTGGGCTTGAAACTTTATCATCTGCTGTTTGCTGTTTGGATTTAAAATAAATAATTCTCAATCTATTACTTTATATGTGCTGGATTCGAAACATCCTGCTCTGATACTTGACAAGAAAACTTCAATAAAATATAGTAAACTACAAAGAAGCTAAGGAGGTATGCTAAATGCTAACCCGCAGGGATTTCATAAAGAATATGCTGGCTATGACCGCTGCCCTCTCTCTGGGGCCGGGATTTTCTAACTCTCTGTCTCAGGATGGCCGGCTTAAGGCTGCCGAATCGATTCCCAGACGGATGCTGGGGAAAACCGGTGAAGAGGTCAGTATCCTCAGTCTGGGAGGAGAGGCCACTATCGAACAGGTAGAGCGCCAGCAGGAAGCTGTCGAAATCATTAATCAGGCCCTGGATTACGGCATTAATTATATCGACACCGCTCCCAGCTACGGTGGTGGAGACAGCGAAATCAATTTTGGTCAGGTGATGGCAGAAAGACGGGAAGAGGTTTTTCTGGCCAGTAAGACTCACGAACGCGGCTATGATGGCACCATGTGGTTGATTGAGGAAAGCCTGGAGCGTCTGCAGACCGATTATCTCGATCTCTATCAGCTCCACAATATCAGA
>PWFW01000234.1 GCA_003554225.1 Halanaerobiaceae bacterium
CTCCGGTAGTTTTCTCTCAGCAGCCTGGTCAGTCCAATTCCGTTTTCCAGCTGAGGATAATCCCGATAATAGTCGTCATCGGGAATTTTCTTGCCTGTCATGAGAAAAAATTCATCGGCCAGAAAAATCGAATCTGCCAGCCAGGTTTTCAGGTTTTTCTGCTGCCAGTTCTCAACTATTTCTAATACTCGGCTGGCCTGACGGGGAGTAAAGCTTTCAAGCTCCGGTAAATTGTGCCGATGTGAGGTGAGACCGACCGGAACTACTCCCAGGGAGAGCACTGACTCTTCAAGCCCGGCCAGGTCATTGAAAGTCCTCATCAGTTCTTTTCCATCATTATAACCGGGAATCACCACCAGCTGCAGGTGAAAGGCAATCTCATTGCCGGCTAAAAATCTCAGGTCCTCCATGATGCTGCCGGCCTCTTGATTACCCATCATTTCGGCCCGGAGAGCCGGGTTGGTGGTATGGACCGAGATATAAAGAGGTGAAAGCCTCTCTTTCACGATTCTCTGGTAATCTTCACCGGTTAAATTCGTCAGGGTGATAAAACTGCCCTGCAGGAAGGAAAAACGATAGTCATCGTCTTTGATTTTTTGGCTCTCTCTCACCTTATTCGGCTGCTGGTCCACAAAGCAGAAGATGCAGTTATTACAGCACTTTTTCAAGCCATCGTAGACTATCCCTTCCAGCTCCAATCCCAGACCGCTGCCTGCCTCTCGGTTGAGATAAACCTTCCAGCAGTCTTCAGTCTCCGGCCGGCAGATCTCCATTTCCAGCCGGGGACAGGTAGAGATTTCTCCCAGGTAATCAATATAATCCCGGATTTTACTGCCGTTAATTGATTTAATTGTTAAGCCGGCCTCTAAACCTGCTTTTTCCGCAGGTGAGCCCGGTATAATTCTCTTTATTTCAACCATAAACTTTCCTCCTGTAGAAAAATAATATCACATCTCAACCGGGTAAGCAACAGCCTGTTCAATCAGCTTCCTCCTCCCGGTCTTTTGAGGTGATATTTTTTAAATCCGGCAGAGGACATAGAGAAGTCATATAGAGGACAAAAAAAAGAGGAGGATTGGAATAATCCTCCTCTCCAGCTGGTCTGAGTTGAACTTTAAGTTACTCTGTATCGTCAGACATCAGATTTTTCAAATCTCCCAGTCTTTCGCCGATTGTTGCTCCAGAAGGCATATCTTCAGGTTTTTCTTCCCCCTCTTCGGACTGAGATGATTTCTGCTGTTCCTTTTTCTCCGGCGCTGGAGGTTTGTCTTCCAGTTCCTTGAGGCTTAAGCCGACTCTCTTCTGTTCCGGGTCAATATTAATAATCTTTGCTTCTCGCTCTTCTCCCACTTCCACAATCTCATCAGGTGTCTTGACATGTTTATGAGACAGCTGGGAGATATGGATCAGGCCTTCAATCCCATCCTCTATTTCCATAAAAGCTCCAAAATCTACCAGTTTAGTTATCTTACCCAGAATTACCTCACCTTCATAATGCTTGCGGGCAAATTCTTCCCAGGGGTCAGGGAGCAGCTGTTTATAACCCAGAGATATTCTTTCCTTTTCTCTGTCAACATCAAGCACCTTAACTTCGATCTCTTCCCCTTCCTCCAGGACATCGGAGGGGTGTCCTATCCTGCCCCAGGACATTTCCGATATGTGGAGCAGACCCTCAATGCCGCCTAGATCTACAAAGGCACCGAAATCAACCAGCTTGGTTATTCTGCCGGTGATTATCTGATCCTTTTCCAGTTTTTCCAGGGTTTCTTTTTTGCTCTTTTCCCGCTCTTCCTCCAGCACCTTCTTAGCGGAAAGAACAACATTGTTATTGTTTCTGTCAACCTCAATTACCTTCAGTCTCATTTCTTCACCGACGTACTGGCTTAAATCCTCTACATAACCCAGGGCTACATGAGAAGCAGGAATAAATCCTCTTAAGCCTACATCAGCAACCAGGCCGCCCTTAACTTCCTTTTGAATTGTTGCTTCGATAACTTCATCGTTCTTATAGGCTTCCTGGATTTCATCCCAGGCTTCTTCCTGTTCAGCCCTTCTCTTGGAGAGAATCATGTTACCATCATCATCTTCCAGGGTCAGAACGACAACTTTAATCTCCTCATCAAGGCTGACCAGATCATGAGCATCGTCAACATCAGAATAACTTAACTCTCTTAAGGGTATAAAACCATCTGTCTTATAATTTACATCAACATAGACACCCTGTTCGTTAATTTCAACCACTGTGCCGGTAACAAGCTGACCCTTTTCCAGCCGGGCTATATCATTATCGCTGTAGTGGAATTCCTCTTCCTCTTCCTCTTCCTCAAAATCTTCCTCTTCTTCCCCGGTCACCTCTTCCTCAACCGGTTCTTCGTCCTGGGAAGATTCTTCTGTTTCCTGCTCGATTTTAACCTCAGCAGCTTCAGCTGATTCTTCCTCTTCTTCAGCTGCCTCAACCTCAGGTTCTTCAGCAGGCTCCTCGAGAGGTGCTTTATCTCCATCTAAAGAATCTGATTCCTCTACAGCTTCTTCAATTTCTGGTTTTTCAGGAGATTTTTCCTCAACCTCTGCCCCTTCTTCGACTTCCAACTCTGTTTCAGCTTCAGCAGCTTCTTCCTTATCTTCAGCTGCTTTCACCTCTTCATCCTTAACTTCAACTTCATTCTTCTCTTCACTTTCTTCCACAATTTCACGTTCCTCTTTCTCTTCGTCCAGAGTTAATTCCTCTTTTTCCAAGTCCTTGTTTTCTTGACTCATTACCTGAATGACCTCCTTTATTAACCAATCCGGGGTCGAGGCCCCGGCTGTAATTCCTATATTTTTTACTCCCTCTAACCAGTTCCAGTCAATATCCTCAGTGGTTTCAATATGATAGGTAGGTGTGCCTGTTAAAGCGCACAGTTCCACCAGCCTGTTGGTATTGGCACTGTTAAAACCACCGATAACAAACATTACTTCAACCTCTTCAGCCAGTTTTTCAGCCGAACGCTGTCTTATCTGGGTGGTATTGCAGATGGTATTGAAGATCTTCAGTTCCTTTACCAGGGGCAGTATCCTGGCAATTAAATCCCGAAATGAAGCCGGTGATTTGGTGGTCTGCGCCACAATACCAACCCGGGTTTCCAGCTGTATTTTTTCCAGATCTTCTTGATCCTGAATTATTTCAGCCTGATAATCAGTAGCACCCAGGATTCCCTTTACTTCAGGATGTTCTCGGTCGCCGTATATTAATGTCTGATACCCCTCTGAAATTAATAAACTGGCATTATCCTGGGCCTTTTTAACATACGGGCAAGTTGCATCTATAATAGTCAGACCCTTATCTCTGGCCTGTTTGATTACTTCCGGTTCAACTCCGTGAGAGCGGATAATAATGACTCCATCATCGATTTCAGCCAGATCATCAACAGAAACAATGCCCAGGTTCTCAAGTTTTTTAACTACCTGCGGATTATGAATAATAGGGCCGAGAGTATAGACCGGACTTTCTTCCTGAGATTCAATCTGTCCGGTTGCCATTTCGATGGCCCTTTTTACTCCGAAGCAAAAACCTGCTTCCTCCGCAGTCTTAATCTCCAGAACCTTCACCTCCTTCCAGACCTGCCAACCCGTCAGATTCTAATTTGCCCAGCAGCGGTAAAAACCGGGCAAAAAGACATAATACTTGCCCTTTGTTAATTTTCTCTATTAATGTTATAATTCCTGCTTTTTCCCTGAAAAAAATTCCTCTGACCTTCACTCCGGTTATTATTTCAGCTCTGTTCTTCCACAGCTTCCAGCAGACTGGCTATCTCTGCCATTATTTCTTCAGCAATCTCATAACGTTCCTCCCGGGAGATCCTGCCTTCCCGGGAAATATCCAGGGGTTTACCAAAAATCACTACCGGCCGCCCCCGGGTTTTAATATTTTTTACGGCCGCAGGGACTATCCTGGCTCCTCCCCTAAGCGCTATGGCAGCCGAGCCCCCGTGAGGCTTCCCAAGTTTGCCCTCGGGATGTCTGGTACCCTCAGGAAATACTCCCAGAACACCTCCGCTGCGCAGGATCCTGAGCGCTTGCTTGAAAGCTTTGGTATCTCCAGATCCTCTTTTAACAGGAAAAGCACCCAGCTGCTTTAAAACCCAGGCTATCAGAGGGTTTTTAAATAACTCTTCCTTGGCCATATAATGAACTTTGCGGGGTATAGCTGCTCCTATTAAAGGAGGATCCAGCAGGCTGATATGATTTGACATGATGACAACCGGACCTTCAGCAGGGATATTTTCCACTCCAATTATTCTGGTTCTTAAGATTATCCTGGAATAAACTTTGACCAGCATTTTGCCCAGCAGATAAATAAAATCTGACATCTCACACAACCTCCCTGAATAAATCTCTGATCTCCCTGACCACCTGCTCAGGTTCTTTTTCATCGGTATTGATCTCAAAAGCATCGGCAGCCCGGCGCAGTGGTGAATGAGCCCTCTCTCTATCGCGGGTATCTCTCTTTCTCAGCCGTTCCTCCACCTCCTCAAGGGTAATCTTATCTCCCTGAGCATGATGATCTCTGAGCCTTCTTCTGGCTCTGATCTTCAAGCTGGCAGTCAGAAAGATCTTGAGGTCAGCATCGGGAAGAACTCTGGTGCCGATATCCCGGCCGTCCATCACTACCGGTTGATTCCGGGCCAGTTCTCGCTGCTTGGTCAGCATGACCTCCCGAACTCCGGCAATGCTGGCTACCCGGGAAACCAGCTGATCAACCTTAAGCTTCCTGATCTCCTCGGTGACATTTTCCCCATCAAGAAAAATCTCAACCCTTCCCTTTCGGTCGGGAGAGGAAAAGTTAATTTCAATTTCTTCCGCCAGGGCGGTAAGCTTCCCGGCAAGTTCCTCTTCATTATCGAAATCCAGGCCTTCCCTCAGGCCTGCCAGAGCCACCGCCCGGTACATTGCTCCTGTATCTATATATTTATAGCCTAACTCTCGGGCCAGCATCCTGGCTGTGGTTGATTTGCCGGCCCCGGAAGGACCGTCTATGGCAATAGCTTTTTTAGCCATCCAGGTTCTCCTCCACCAGATCGGGCCTTAATTTCCGGGCACCTTCAAGGTATATATGCCTGACATTCTTCTGAGATTCCCGGGCAGTTTCATGAACATTCTCCTCCAGATGAACAAGCACCCTGATGCAGAGCTCCAGCGAACCGGAAATTTCAGGTTCCTGACAGCTGAAAATGGGAATGAAATCATAACCCATCTCTCTGAAAGCCTGGGCTGGATAGAGTGATTTAATATCAGCTGTGGAAGAAAAAATAACACTGACTATATTGTTTGCTTTAATGCTGTTGGCTGAGATAACTCTCTTCATCAGCTTTTCAACAACTCTTCTGATCTCCTCCGGTCGGTCTGCTTGAGCTGTGATCGCTCCTCTGATGGCCTGCATGCTATATCTCTCCCATATTTTCCAGTGCCTGTCTGGCAGCCAGCTGTTCGGCATCTTTTTTGCTGGGACCCCGGCCCTGACCGATTACCTCTTCTGCCAGCCTGACCTGAACGGCAAAGGATTTATTGTGATCCGGACCGGTCTCACTGACCACCACATATTCTGGCCTGTTATCTCCCTCCTGCTGGATAACTTCCTGCAGCAGAGTTTTATAATCTCTGGTGTAATCACCATCCCGGACCTTATCAATATCGCTTTGAAAAAAGTCAATAATGAAAGCATCGGCAGTCTGAAAACCATGTTCGAGATAAACTGCCCCTATTACCGCCTCCAGTGTATCTGCCAGGATGGAGTCTCTTTCCCGGCCGCCGGTCATCTCCTCGCCTCTCCCCAGCAGCAGATGCTCGCTCAGTTCCAGTTCTCGGGCCTTACGGGCCAGAGTATCAGAACTGACCAGGATTGCTCTCATCTTTGCCAGTCTGCCCTCGGGAGCATCCCTGAAATTTTCAAAGAGATAGGTGGAAATGCTCAGGCTTAAAACTGAATCGCCCAGAAATTCCAGTCTTTCGTTGTTTTTCAATTTTAATCTGCGGTTTTCATTGGGAAAGGACTTATGAGTAACGGCAGTTCTTAAGAGACTGCTGTTGCGGAAAGCCAATCCCAGTTTATCCTCCAGTTTTGCCAGTTCCACACTCTTCAGCTGTTCCTTCATGGATTTTTCTCACACCTTTTTGACTACCAGGCAGGCATTATGTCCGCCAAAACCAAAGGAGTTGGTCATAGCCGCCTGCATATCGGGAATTTCCCGGGCCTGATTGGGAACATAATCAAGATCACATTCGGGATCGGGTTTTTCATAATTAATTGTTGGTGGAGCAATACCTTCATTGACTGCCAGCAAAGTAACAATGGTTTCAACGCCTCCAGCTGCTCCCAGCAGATGGCCGGTCATCGACTTGGTTGAGCTGACAGCAACTTCGCCGGCAAGCTCCCCAAAAACATCCTTGATGGCCATCGTTTCAAATTTGTCATTAAAGGGTGTCGAAGTACCATGGGCATTGATATACTTCAAGTCCTGAAGTTCAATTCCGGATTTTTCCAGGGCTATTTTCATAGCCCGGGAAGCGCCTTCACCCTCAGGTGCTGGCTGGGTAATGTGATAGGCATCTCCGGTCATGCCGTAGCCGGCGATCTCGCCATAGATCTCAGCTCCCCGGCTGCAGGCATGTTCGTATTCTTCCAGAATAACCATGCCACTGCCTTCGGCAATGACAAAGCCATCCCGCTTCTTGTCAAAGGGTCGGCTGGCTTTTTCCGGTTCATCATTGCGGGTAGAAAGAGCTTTCATCGAACCAAAACCGGCCAGGGCTGAGGGAC
>PWFW01000154.1 GCA_003554225.1 Halanaerobiaceae bacterium
GGCTATTTTGATTATCAAATATCCTTTGATAGCGCCGCTGGGCTGAGAGAGTTGATTGCAGATATTGCCCGACGCCGGGGGTTGGGAGACAGGCTGGCCCTTGGATCTCTTAGATTTGCCAGAGAAGCCGGCCATCCTGAACTGGCTATGCAGGTGAAAGGACTTGATATTCCGGCTTTTGATCCCCGGGGAATGAAAGGTCAGGGTCTGGGTTATATTACCTCCAACCGCGGAGCCTGTCACCTCAGGGCCAACATGCTTAATATTGAACTGCTGGGCCTTCCGGAAAGAATTGATCGTTTTACCGAAGAGGGAAAAGCTGCCCTTTTAATCCGGCAGCAGGACCTCAATGCTATCCTCGATTCCCTGATTGTTTGTAAATTTACCCTTTTTGCTCTGGCTGAGGGATTTTATCGGGAGATGCTGGAAGCTGTCACCGGAGTTTCTTTTCCGGCAGAAGAATTTTATACTATTGGAGAAAGAATTTGGAACCTGGAGAAAATATTTAATCTGGCTGTCGGATTCCGGAGCTGTGATGACAGTCTCCCACTCCGCTTTAAGACTGAGGGAGGCAGCGGACCTCTGGCCGGCGAGGTGGTTAAGGAAGAGAGGATGTTAAGAGACTATTACCGGTTAAGAGGCTGGAATACTCTGGGAATACCTGAAGATGAAACTCTCTCCCGTTTGAAACTAAAGGATTTTAAATGCTATTTTTCAGGAAGTGATATTGATGACTGCTGAGATAACCGTCAATCTTTACGGGGGTCTGGAGAGATACAGCCCTGAAGGTTTAAGGAAGGGAAACAGAATTCCCGGTGATCAGGTTAATACCGTAAAAGAGGTGCTGGATTACTTTGATATACCTCAGGAAGAAGCCCGGATTGTTCTGATTGATGGTCATCATGCCTCTCTTGAGGATCAGGTGATATCCGGTAAAGTTATCAGTATTTTTCCCCTGGTCGGTGGAGGGTAAAGGAGGTTTAGTATGAGAAGATTTCACGAAAAAAAACTGGATCGAAAGCCGCTTTTTAAAGTTCATCCCTGGTATGTGATTGAAGAAGAGTTTGACCCGGCTGATAATCACCGTAATGAAGCTATATTTTCCCTGGGCAACGGTCATTTGGGGATGAGGGGCACTCTGGAAGAGGATTACAGCGGTCCACCCGGTACCTCTACACCCGGTTTTTACATAAATGGAGTTTATGATTCCGAGGATATAATTTACGGAGAAGAGGCCCCCAATCTCCCTAAATACAGCCAGACGATTGTTAACCTGATGGACTGGACCGGTATTAATCTTTTTCTTGAGGAGGAAAAACTCGATCTCCTGACAGGCAGGGTCCGGGATTACCAGCGAATTCTTGATATGCGCAGTGGTGTTCTCCGGAGAAAATTTGTCTGGCAGAGTCCGGAAGGAAGGGAAGTGGTGGTCGAAATTCTCAGGCTGATATCCCAGGCAAATAAACACCTGGCTCTGATAGATTATCAGCTTAAACCTTTAAATTTCAAGGGCAAAGTCAGGCTGGTTTCCAGTGTTGACGGTAAGACAGGTAATCTTCATCATTTTCGTAAGGAGCGTACCATGTCGGTCGGCACTGCCGGTTTCGCCAATAACCGCAGCTACATGATCCAGCAGGCTTCCCGAAGTGGAATTGATGTGGCTGGAGCTTTTAAGCATGATATAACTCTGCCGGCTGATACCAGGTTGACTCAGGATAATTTCATTATTGATGAGGAGATTATTGAAGAATTTTCCTTCAATGTTAGGCCAGACCAGGAATATCAGCTGAGTAAATTTGCCGCTTTTTACAATACCCGGGAAACCCGAAGAGACAGGATTCTCAACCAGGCCATGACTGAGGTTAACCAGGGATTTGACAAGGGTGTCAGGGAGTTGAAGCTTTCCCAGAAAAAATATATGGAGGATTTCTGGCAGGATTTTGATATCTTCATACGCGGCGATGCTTCCCTTCAGCAGGCCCTGCGCTTTAATGCCTTTCAGCTGATGCAGTCTACCGGACGGGACGGCAAGACCAGCGTGGCTGCCAAGGGACTTACCGGAGAGTTTTATGAAGGCCATTATTTCTGGGACACTGAAACCTACATAGTTCCCTTTTATCTATTTAACAGGCCTGAACTGGCCCGCAAACTGCTGGAATACCGTTACAGTATTCTGGAAGAAGCCCGCCAGAATGCCAGCAGGGTCAGAGTTCAAGGAGCCCTATTCCCCTGGAGAACGATTAATGGCAAGGAAGCCTCGGGATTTTTTATGGGATCTACCGTGCAGTTTCACATTGATGCCGATATTGCCTATGCTATCTATCTCTATGTTACTGCTACTGAAGACTATGAATTTCTCTATGATCAGGGAGCGGAAATTCTGGTAGAGACAGCCCGGATGTGGGTCAGCCGGGGCGATTATGTCGAGGACTGCGGAGGAGAATTTTATCTCAATGAAGTCTGCGGTCCCGATGAATATAAACCGGGTGTTAATAATAACTGCTTTACCAACTACCTGGCTCGTTTCAATCTGCTTTTTGCCCGGGATACCATTGTCAGAATGGAGGAAGAGGCTCCTGATAAATTTAATCAGCTGGTGGAGAAGATAGGATTAAGCCAGACCGAGGTTGAAGAGTGGATGGAGGCTGCTGAAAAAATGTATCTGCCCTACGATGAAGAGCTGGGGATTCATCCCCAGGATGACTCCTTTCTCTGCAAGAAGTCGATCGATATCGAAGAGGAGATTGACCACAGTGAACTGCCTCTGGTTCAGAACTGGCATCCTCTGACAATCTGGAGATATCAGCTGATCAAACAGGCCGATGTCATTCTTTTGATGTTAATTCTGGGAGATCAGTTTTCCCTGGAGGATAAAAAGAAAAATTATGATTTTTATGAACCTAAAACCACCCATGATTCTTCGCTCTCTCCTTCAGTTTACAGCATTATTGCCTCTGAAATCGGTTATCTGGAAGAGGCCTATAACTATTTTATTCAGACAGCCCGGCTGGATTTAGATGACTTTAATGAAAACACCTATCAGGGGCTCCATACTGCCGGGATGGGTAGCGCCTGGATGACAGTGGTTTATGGTTTTGCCGGTATGAGAAACTATCAGGGCTCCATCAGTTTCAAACCCTATCTGCCCAAAGAGCTGGAAAGCTATCAATTTACAATATACTTTAAAAGCAGGCATCTCAGGGTTAAAGTTACCGAAGAGGGTGCTGGATACCGAGTCCTGACTGGCAAAGCTCTGGAGATTGAGCACTGCGGTGAGGTTGTTGCGCTGGAGCCCTGCTGTGAAAAAGTAATGCCCTTAAGAGATTTCAGCAAACTGCCCTGGAAGGAATAAGGATGTTTAAGAATCTAGATCTTGATAAAAATATATATTTTATCCTTGCAGGGGGTATATTTGTTATCTCCTTTGCAGGAATCTTTGTTGCCCTCTCCGATGCTCCGTCGCTCATTATAGCTTTTTACCGGATGTTTTTAAGTGTGATTATTTTAACTCCGACCTTTATTATCCGCCGGGACTGTCATTTTTCCCTCTTCAGGGACCTGAGGCCCGTTCTGGTAGGTTTTTTTCTGGCCGTTCATTTTATTCTCTGGGTTTCGGCCTTTGAATATACCGCTGTGGCCAATGCCGTGATTTTCATAGCCCTGCAGCCGATTTTTACAATGCTTCTTGAGGCTATCTGGGCCAGGGAGGATCTCAGGCCGGGTATTATGATCGGGGTTCTGCTGGCAGTTACCGGAAGTTTTATCGTCGGCATGGGTGATCTGGGCAACCTTTTTGCTAATGTTTTTGGTGATACCCTGGCAGTGCTGGCAGCCTTTTTTGCCGGCCTCTATCTTTTTGCCGGCCGCAGTCTCCGCCGGGAACTGGATTATTTTCCTTATATTTATATTGTTTACAGCTATGCTTCTGTGTTTTTGCTGATAGGTGTCCTGGTTTCCGGATTTTCCTTTAGGGGATATGGTACCGCTAACTGGCTTTATTTTATCGGCCTGGCTGCCGGACCTACGGTAATCGGTCATTCTGTCTTAAATCTGGCAGTTCGCTACGTACCGGCTACCCTCGTTTCGGTTGCCATTATTGGAGAACCTATTTTAACAACAATTTTAGCCTGGATTCTCCTGGGGGACAGGATTACTATTTTAACTTTTATTGGAGGAGCAATGATTTTGAGTGGAGTTGTTTATACCATGCTCAAACAGTCCCGGAGATCCCCAGCAGCCCCACCCCGGGAGCATTAGCAGCAGCTGTTATTATGCTTAAATTTAAAGGCTGATTCTCCTGCTTTTTAATGCTATAAACTGCTACAACAGGAAGGGAAGATCAAAGATGTCCGATAGAGAAGTACTGCAAAATTTCGACTGCGGTCTATTTATCAGCGATGTAGATGGTGTCTTAACCGATGGCAGGCTCTATTATGGGGAGGCAGGGGAGTTATTTAAGGTTTTTAATGCCAGAGATGGTCTGGGACTGGTTAAAGCCAGAGAGAGAGGCTTAAAAACTGCCCTGATAACTGGGAGGAAATCGAAAATAACTGAAATTCGGGCCCGGGAACTGGAGATAAATTTTGTCTATCAGGGGATAGAAGAT
This sequence comes from Halanaerobiaceae bacterium, assembly GCA_003554225.1. GTDB lineage: Bacteria > Bacillota > Halanaerobiia > Halanaerobiales > Halarsenatibacteraceae > T1SED10-84. Next base: position 4,607 of record PWFW01000154.1, read on the forward strand.
AAAGCCCGGATTGTTAGAGGAATATGTTATGAAACCGGAATTTCTCCGGCCAGGACTGCTTATCTGGGTGATGATCTTAATGATCTGCCGGCTCTTGAAATTGTTGGACTTCCGCTGGCGGTTCAGGATGCGGAAGAGGAGGTAAAACAAAAATCCAGCTATATCACCCGGAGAAAAGGCGGTTCTGGAGCGGTTAGGGAAGTTCTCGATTACCTGATTTCCCCGGGAAAGGAAGATGAATGTGACTGAAGAAATAAAAAGAGGAGCAGGGAAAGAGAAGAATCAAAGCGGCGATTATTTAATCCGGGCAATAACCGGAGATCGACAGATTCGGGCAATAGCAGTAAAAACAACCGGCCTGGTTGAGAAGGCCCGTCAGATTCACCGAACCTCACCTCTGGCCAGTGCTGCTCTGGGAAGAGCCCTTTCGGGGGCTTTGATGGTGGCTTCTTTTTTGAAATCAGGCAAGGAGATTTCCCTAACCTTTCAGGGGGATGGGCCGCTCAAGAGAGTTGTTGCTGAGGCTGATCTTAACGGTAATGTTCGGGGATATGTTAAAAATTCCGGAGCCAATCTGCCCATGGATCAGGAGGGTAAGCTGGCAGTATCCCGGGGGATTGGCAGAGGAACCCTGATTGTGAGAAAGGATCTGGGTTTAAAGGAGCCCTATGAGGGCCAGGTCCCTTTAATTAGTGGGGAGATCGGCGAAGATTTAACCTATTATTTTACCAAATCCGAGCAGACCCCTTCCTCGGTTGGAGTGGGTGTTCTGGTCAATGCTGATCTCTCCATAGCTGCTGCCGGTGGTTTTTTAATCCAGCTATTTCCCGAAGCCGAAGAGCAGGCCATTTCTCGGCTGGAGAATAATATTAAAGCTATTAAATCGGTCAGCAGTTTAATCGAACAGGGAATGAGCCCGGAAGAGCTATTGACAGAGGTACTTAAGGGTCTTAAATTTCGCATTATGGAAAGCAAAGAGGTGCAGTACAGCTGCCGCTGCAGTCGTGAGAGGGTTGCAGCCCTGCTGGCAGGATTAGATCCTGAAGAAATCAACCAGATGCTTAAGGAACAGGGCAGAGTTGAAGTCGGCTGTCATTTTTGTGATAAAAGCTATGAGTTTTCCCGGGAAGAGATCGAAAAACTTGAACTGGGATCTGATAATTAGTAAAATAGTAAGTAAATTCGTATTTAAATTCATGATGAAACAGAACAGATAACTTATAAGAAGTATGTCAGGGAGGGATTTTCTGTGATAAATAGAGCAGCAAATATAGTTAAAGGACTGGCAGCAGACGCTGTAGAAGCAGCCAGCTCCGGACATCCCGGCATGCCGATAGGCTGTGCCGAAATCGGGACTTTATTATACAGCGAGGTGCTCAAGCATAATCCTGAGGATCCTCAGTGGCCGGACCGAGATAGATTCGTCCTCTCAGCCGGTCATGGCTCCATGCTGTTATATTCTCTCTTGCATCTCTCAGGTTATGAGCTGGCGCTGGAGGATCTGAAAAATTTTCGCCAGCTGGGTTATCCTACGCCTGGACATCCGGAATACAGTGACACTCCAGGAGTTGAAACTACCACCGGCCCCCTGGGTCAGGGTTTTGCTAATGCTGTAGGTATGGCAATCGCCGAAAGGATGCTGGCAGCAAGTTACAACCGTCCGGACTATGAAATATTTGATCATTATACCTACACAATTGCCGGAGATGGTTGTATGATGGAAGGAGTAACCAGCGAAGCAGCTTCGCTGGCCGGTCATCTGGGGCTGGGGAAGTTAATTGCCATTTATGATTCTAACGATATCTCAATCGAAGGCAGCACCGAGCTGGCCTTTACTGAAGATGTAGCGGCCCGCTTTAGAGCCTACGACTGGCAGGTTATTGCTGAGGTTGACGGGCACAGCCTGGAAGAGATGCGCTCTGCCCTTAAAAAGGCTAAGACTGAGCAGGACAGACCAACTCTGATTGTGGCACGCACTAAGATTGCTCATGGTGCTCCCGGCAAGGAGGGCAGCGCCTCAGCTCACGGTGCCCCCCTGGGTGAGGATGAAGTTCGAGGATTGAAACAAAATATTGAACTGCCGCCAGAGGAGAAGTTCTATATCCCTGAAGATATCCGGGATTTCTGGCGGAAAAGGATGGCTGTTAAAAAGCAGGAATATCAGGAATGGCAGCAGCTTTTTCAGGACTGGCAGCAGCAATTTCCAGAATTATATCAGGAGTGGCAGCGGGCTAAGAAGCTTGAACTTCCTGGGGATCTTAAAGAAAAAGTTACAGCCCTGGACTTCCCCGATGAGATTGCCACCCGCAAGGCCAGCGGCAGGGTGCTTGAACTTCTCGCCGAAGAGCTTCCCTATCTCTGCGGAGGATCGGCTGATCTGGCACCTTCTACTAAAACCTATCTGGAGGACAAAGGAGAGATTCAGAAAGGACAGTATGCCGGCCAGAATTTCCGTTTTGGGGTGAGAGAGCATGCCATGGGAGCTGTGGTCAACGGACTGGCTCTTCATGGAGGCTTGAGACCCTATGCAGCGACCTTTCTTGTTTTTTCTGATTATATGCGGCCGGCGGTCAGGCTGGCAGCTATTATGCAACAGCCGGTTATTTATGTCTACACCCACGATTCTATCTTTATCGGTGAGGATGGCCCGACCCATCAACCGGTGGAACAGCTGGAATCTTTACGACTTATTCCCGGACTTAAAGTGCTTCGTCCGGCAGACGGTGAAGAAACATCCCTGTGCTGGCTCACTGCCCTGGAAAACAAAAATGGGCCAACAGCCTTAATTTTGACCAGGCAGGGTCTTCCTGCCCTTGAGAAGGATAATCCGGTTGAAATATCCCGGGGTGGTTATGTCATCCGGGAAGCAGAGGAGCCGGAGGTTATTATGCTGGCCAGCGGCAGTGAGGTTTCCCTGGCAGTAGCAGCGGCCGATAAGCTTGCCCTGGAAGAGGTCAGCTGCCGGGTAATTTCCGTACCTGATCGGGAAGAATTTACCGCTTATCTGGCTGAAGAAGACACCGATCTGCTCGAGCCCCGACAGGCTCTCAGGGTAGTGTTGGAAGCCGGAGTTGATCGGGGCTGGTATCAATTCCTGGGTTCTCAGGATCTTAGCTTTTCTGTAGAGGAGTTTGGAGCCAGCGGGCCGGGAGAAGAAGTTGGTCGCCACTTTGGTTTTTCTCCTGAAAATATTGCTGAAGAGATATTAAATAATCTGACCTAGATCTGACAAAGGGATTACTGGTTTTTGGCTAAGCAATCTATGTTTTTCGGGAGGTAGCTAGGAATGTCCAGCGGTAAAGGAAGACCAGTGCTAGAGTTAATAGCTCTCCTAACAGCAGTCATGATTGTTGTTTTTTTGACTGCTGTCGGGATCAAGGCAGCAACCACTTTGCCCTTTCGTTCTGGCATTTGGGAGGGCGATCTCTTTGATCATCCGGATTTTTCTCTTCCCGAGCAAGAACAACAGCTGGAAGAGAAAGATGATCTTAAATCGGTGCTCGATGGAATTTTTTATCAGCAGCTGGAGAATCATGATGTGCCCGGTCTGGCCGCAGTCGTTGTAAAAGATGGTGAGGTGGTCTACAGCCGGGGTCTTGGCTACGCCAGTCTGGAGGACAGAGCAGCCTTTAATCCGGAGGAGCATTTAACCCGCCCCGGCTCGGTGGGCAAGATATTCACCTGGATTGCTGTTCTGCAGCAGGTTGAGGCCGGAGAGCTTGAACTGGACCGTGATATTAACAGATATCTCCCGGAACCTTACCGGTTGAATCCCCCGGGCAATAATTATCTTACTCTATTAGATCTGATGACCCACAGTGCGGGTTTTGAAGATCGTATGGTGGGTATATTGAGCGATCCCGATAGAGAAATTCAAAGCCTGGAGGAATATATTGCTGCTGGCCCCCCTGCTCTGGTACGTCCGCCAGGGGAGATTGCGGCCTATTCTAATTACGGTACCACTCTGGCAGGCTATCTGGTGGAAGAGGTGACTGGAGAATCCTATATAGATTATCTTGAAAAAAATATTTTTCAACCCCTTGGTATGGACAGCAGCACAGTCCGTCAGCCCCTGCCGGAAAATCTGGCAGAGAGAATGAGCCAGGGATATCAGTACCAGGATGGCAGATTTGTACCAGGGGATTTTGAATTATTTCAGGAATATCCGGCTGGAGGCCACACTGTTTCTCCGGCTGATATGGCAGAGCTGCTGGCCTTTATGCTGAATGAGGATAGCGGTGAATATGAAGAGATATTAAGCCTGGAGTATCGGCAGAAGCTTCTGGAAGTTCTTTTTCGCCAGCACCCCGAGATTGCAGGATTCAGCCATGGACTGATGGAGTATGACCTTTTTGGAGAAGATATTTTCTGGCATGGTGGAGATACCAGGCTTTTTCACAGCGGGCTCTTTCTCCTTCCGGACCGCAGTACCGGAATTTTCGTAACCTATAACGGCCCCGGTGGCACTTTTGCCCGGCTGGAGCTGATGCGCGCTCTGGGTAGGGCCTACTGGGGTCTGGATTATCAGACACAAGCTCCAGCAGAGGAATTTGACCTGGGAGAATATACCGGGAATTACTTTTCCACCAGAAGGTCTCATACCACTCCTGAAAAACTGCTGGCAGTTCTAAATCAGGTTGAGGTCAGCTCTGCTGATAATCACCTCCTGGTTTCCAGTTATCAGGACAGAGCCTATTATCCTCTGGAGAAGAATCTATTTGTCAGTCAGACTGGGGATGATTATCTCCATTTCACCAGAGATGAGGAGGGCAGGGTTGAAATGATGTTTGCTGGCAATAATCCGGTGGAAGCCTTTGAAAAACAGCCCTGGCATCAAAACTATCTGATCCATCTGGCTGTGGTGGTTCTAGCTCTTTTGACCTATCTTATATACCTGCTGGCTAATATTCTCCGGATATTTAGGGGGAGAAGGGTTTCTAGTCTGGCAGCCCGATCTAAAATTTCAACCTGGCCGGGGATTGCCCTTGCTCTCATGGGTTTAATTTTTCTGGGACTGCAGGCTCTTATCATATATCAGCTGCTTCAGGCACCCTACAGCTGGCCTGCTCTTACTGGACTGGCAGGGCTTTTACCGGTGGTTATGCTGCTTTTGATTGTTAAGATCATTTATCAGTTGGTCAGAAAAGGACCTTTAGCCCGGGGTTTTATCATCCAGCTTCTGCTGATAATTGTCTCTCTGAGCTTTATTCTCGTCTTATATAATTACAACTTTATCGGTTTCGGTGTATTCTTCTAGTTAAATTATTATTGAGGCAGGATAGCAGCCAGAATTATAGAATTATAATTTAGAGATTCCGGTCTCTATCCTAAAATATTTTGGCGGATTCGGGGGGAATTAAAATGAATTTTTCCGGCAGTATAATATTTTTTGGCTGTCAGGACCTTAGCAGGATCAGAGAATTTTATGGCGAGTTTCTCGATTTTACCTTATACAAAGATCAGGGAAGCTGTCTGATTTATGAACTTCCTGGAGGTAATTATCTCGGCTACTGCCAGCATCTTAAGAAGCAGATCGCTGAAAAGAGCCCGATAATAACCCTTCTCTGTGAAACTCAAAAGGAGGTTGATGAGTTTTATCATTTTTTTAAGAAGGCCGATAAACCTACAGCTCAGCCTCCTAAGGTTAATGAAAAGTTTAACCTATATCATTTTTTTACCCGGGATCCCGAAGGTTACACCCTGGAAATTCAGTGTTTTCTTTGAAAGAGGCACCCTCTAATAAATAAGTATTCTTTTTGCTTAAAGTCAATATATCTGTTATTTTTTAACTGTTTCAAATTTGAGAAGGATTAAAAGTGAATGGATATTTAAATCAGATATCCTGTCAGAAAACCTATGAGCAGGCCCAGGAGGATGCCGGCCAGAATTTCAAAGGGAGTATGGCCGATAAGTTCTTTAAGCTCCTCTTTGATCAATTCTTTATTCTCTTCAAGCCTGGATAAATCCAGCTCTCTGATCAATCTGTTTAAAACATTGGCCTGTTTGCCTACAGCTCTCCTTACCCCACCAGCATCGTAAATGGTTATCAGGGCAAAAACTGCTGTAATGGCAAAGATGTCTGAATTTATTCCATGTCGGAGGGCAATTACTGTCGTCAGGCAGGTTACAAAGGCCGAGTGGGAACTGGGCATCCCCCCGGAACCGATAATCCGGGAAAACCTGGGAGGAAAGGAATTAAAAGCCTTTAAACTTTGGGCAATAATCAGGGCCAGAAGTGCTGCAGGTAGGGGGGCCATATTGGTGATCACCTCGAAGTTAGATAGTAATTTGTCTCATCTTGATAAATAAAATGTTATCCTTTGATTGTTTTAGTCAGATCGATAAAGCAGTGATTTTCGGGATCTGGGAGGTATTGAGTTTTTCTCTGTTCTGTTATTTTTTCTGTTCTAAAAAGCAGAAAAGCAGGCTATAGGTTTTACTCTTTCTGATCTTTATATTAGTATTATATCAGATTTTATTCTCAGTTAAACCAATTTTGCTGCTTTCAGCTGAGATAGAGCCTGTTTAACAGCAGGAAATCAGGTAAAGCAGGTGAAAATATGGACGATCCGGTGCAGTATTTTAATTCTCTGCCGATGTTTGGCAGTGGGGAAGGATTTAAACCGGGACTGGAAAGGGTGGCCAGGCTTCTTGAATCCACCAATTTTAGTGATAATAACCTGGAATTTATTCATGTGGCAGGCAGTAATGGCAAGGGCTCGGTTATTGCCATGCTGGAGGCAATATTTTCCCGGGCCGGTTTTTCAGTCGGAAGATACATCTCCCCACACATTATTGATTTCAGTGAAAGAATAAAGTGTTCGGGAAGTTTTATCACCCGGGAGGAGCTTAGCTCTCTGGCTGCTGAGCTCAAACAGCTGGTGGAGCGGCAGGAACTCTGGCAGGATATTGGCAACCCTACCTTCTTTGAGGTTGTTACAGCTGCTGCTCTGCTTTATTTCTCGCGAGAAGAACCTGATCTGGTTTTGCTGGAAACCGGCCTGGGAGGCAGACTGGATGCCACCAATATTATTACCAGTCCAGCTGCAGCCGTGATTACTACAGTAGATCTGGAGCATACCCGCTATTTGGGCAGCACCCTGGCAGAGATTGCCCGGGAGAAAGCAGGAATTATCAAACCTGATTCTCTGGTTATAACGGGTGAAGACAAGCAGGAACCTCGCAGGGTTATTGAAGAAGTAGCTCGGAATAATCGGGCCCGGCTCTATAACAGCAGTCAATTTTTTCAGTTTAAGCTCCTCCAGCAGGATCTTGCCGGCCAGAATTTTCAGTTCCTCAGTGGAACAGCTGCCCCTCCCTTTGCCGAGCAGACTGACCTTTACTGTTCCCGGGAGCTTTTTCTGCCCTTGAATGGCAGATATCAGCTGGAGAATGCCAGGCTGGCCTGTGCAGTTACAGCACTGCTGCAGAATAAGTTTCCTGTCAACGGCCAGGCAGTTGCAGCCGGGCTGGCTGCTACCAGTTGGCCCGGAAGGCTGGAAGTGGTGAGAAGCTCTCCTCCGGTAATTATCGATGGCAGCCACACGCCGACGGGAATGGAATACCTGGTTCAATTTTTGCAGGATCATTTTTCCCGGAAGGAAAGGATTACTATTATCCTTGCAGTGATGAGGGATAAGGACCTGAATAAAATTATCGATATCCTGGACTTTCGCCAGGATAATTTGCAGATTATCCTGACCAGCAGCAAAGCCAGCCGGGCTTTTCATCCCGAGAAGAAAACCGGAAACTGGAGGGAAAGAGTGTTTCTTAAATCCGAAATTTCTCTCTGGCAGCTGGTCAGGGAGAGTTTGGAGAATCAGCAGGAGGATGAGGTGATCTGTCTTACCGGCTCACTTTATAACCTGCTGGAAATCAGAAATGATTTACTCAAACTGGTTGCTGAGCGTTAGATATTTCGCCCGGGAGGTGAAAGCATGGGCAAGAGAACAGCAAGAAACAGAAAGAAAAATAGCAGATTTCGCTTTGTGGTTTTTCTGGTTATTGCCTCCATGCTGGCTGTTTTTGTAGGATTTCAGCTGGGCAATGCTTTTTTTGCCAGGCAGGTTGAAAGAGATGCTGACAGTGAAGAGATTTATGAGGCAGTTCCTGAGGAGATAGAAGAGGAGATCCCGGCTCCTGAAGAAGATGTTGTTGAAGAGTCCCCTCCAGAAGTTGATGACCTGACCCCTGATCCTGCAGAAGAAGTTCCAGAAACAGAGGAGGTTCCTCTGGCTGATCCTGCACCGGAAGAGGATCTGGAAGAGATTGAGGAGCAGGAAGGGCTGGAAGACTTCAATTATTATGTTCAGGTTGGTTCCTTTGGTGATCGCAATAATGCTCTTTATTATGCCGAAACCATTGAAGCCGATGGTTTTCAGGTTGAAGTTGCTGAAACTGAGCCCTATCGAGTTCTGGTTATCGGGGGAGACAGCAGAGAGGAAGCTGAGGAAGTGGAAGCGGAGTTGAGAGAACTGGGTTACGAGACCTTTATTTTTAGCCGCTGATCCTGTCGGATCCCTTTGAGATGATTATTAAAAAATTATTCCCCTGGAATGCAGAGGACCAAATTTCTGTTTCTGCTTGTTAATTTTGTAATTATGTTTTATAATGGTTATTGAATAATTTTTTTGCCGTAAAATTTTTTATCTGGGGTGATATTATTGTCAGTTGCTACATTTAAAAAGGGGGTTCATCCCCCCTATAACAAACAATATTCCAGCAATAAGGAGATTCAGCAGATTCCTCAGCCTGATGAGATTATAATCCCCCTGCAGCAGCATATTGGTGCATCACTGGAACCGGTTGTAAAGCGGAAAGATCAGGTCAGGAGAGGTCAACTGCTGGCTGATAGTGACAGTTTTGTTGCTGCCCCTGTCCATGCTTCGCTGGCTGGAGAAGTGACAGCTGTGGAGAAGGTTCCTTCTCCTCAAGGAGGACGGGTTCTAGCTGTTAAGATCAAAGCAGGAGGCGATCAACAGGAGGAACTGGCTGAAGTTCCTGGTAAAGAACCGGAAGAGCTTTCTCCGGAAGAAATCAGGCAGGCAGTTCGTCAGGCCGGGATAACCGGGATGGGGGGAGCGATGTTTCCCACCCATGTAAAACTGGCAGTCCCCGAGGGGAAGAGTATCGATCATTTGATTATTAATGGAGCAGAATGCGAACCCTACCTGACAGTTGATCATCGGATTATGCTGGAAAGAGGTGAACAGGTTGTTGACGGCCTGCTCTATTTAATGCGTGCTACCGAAGCAGAGCAGGGCCTGATTGGCATTGAGGATAATAAACCCGATGCACTCAAAGCCCTGAAATCTGCTGCGGCTGAATTTGATAATATTGAAGTTCGGGCTACTGAAACCAAGTATCCTCAGGGCGGAGAGAAGATGCTGATTAAAGCCCTGCTGGACCGGGATGTTCCGGTGGGTGGTCTGCCGCTGGATGTGGGGGTTGTTGTTAATAATGTAGCAACAGCAGCAGCAGTGTCGGCTTCCCTGAGAGAAGGCAGGCCTCTGATCGATAGACCGCTGACAATTACCGGAGAGGGGATTAATAACCCTGGAAATTTTGAGGTTCCCCTGGGTACTCCTATAGCTGAGGTAATCAAGGCAGCCGGGGGGTTTGCCGGTGAACCGGGAAAAGTTATTCTGGGAGGTCCGATGATGGGACAGGCTCAGACCAGCCTGGATGTTCCGGTGGTCAAAGGCACCTCAGGTATTCTGGTTCTAACCCGCAATCAGCTGGAGGAATATTCTCCTGCCCCCTGTATTAATTGTGCCCGCTGTGTTGATGCCTGTCCTATGTATCTGGTGCCAGCCAGATTGGAAAAACTGGCTCAACAGGAAGAGCTGGATAAGCTGGAAGAATATCAGGTGATGAACTGCATAGAATGCGGTTCCTGCTCCTATGTCTGTCCAGCCCAGAGACCTCTAGTTCACTATATTAGAGTTGGAAAAGCAGCTGTTACTGCCCGAAAAAAGTCTGAGCAAGGAGGATCTTAAATGCAGAGTCAGGAATTAGTAGTCACATCGTCACCTCACCTTAGAGAAGAAACCTCGGTAGCAGAGATAATGTGGACGGTTAATATTTCACTGGTTCCGGTTATGCTGGCAGCCTCCTATGTTTTTGGTCTGAGAGCGCTGGCAATTATTGCCGTCAGCATCATTAGCTGTTCTCTAACCGAGTACATATTTCTCCGGGCCAGAAATAAGGAGGTAACTCTTACCGATGGCAGTGCGGTGGTCACCGGAATTTTGCTGGCCCTGACCATGCCCCCGGCAATTCCCCTCTGGGTGGTGGCAATAGCTGCAGTGGTGGCTATCGCGCTGGGCAAGCAGGTTTTTGGCGGGCTGGGCAACAATCCCTTCAATCCCGCTCTGATCGGTCGGGCTTTTGTCACCGCCGCCTATCCGGTTTTGATCACTACCTGGACCTTTGACGGTCAAACAGCTGCCACTCCCTTAAACCTGAAAATGATGGAGGGAGAAATTACCCCCTACTGGGATTTATTTATTGGAAATATTCCCGGTTCACTGGGTGAAACTTCCGCTTTTTTAATTTTACTGGGTGCGGCACTGCTTATCTATAAAGGCTATCTCAATTGGAGAATTCCAGCCGGCATGCTAACGACTGTATTTCTTTTAACCTGGCTGATGGGCCATGACCCCGTCTTTCACCTGCTGGCCGGCAGCCTTTTGCTGGGTGCCTTTTATTATGCCACCGATATGGTGACCACCCCGATTACCCCCCGGGGGCGCTGGCTATTTGGAGTTGGTGCCGGTGTCTTTGTAGTTATTATCAGGCTCTGGGGTGGTTATCCTGAAGGAGTTATGTATTCTATTCTGCTGATGAATATGACTGTACCTATAATCAATAGATTTACCCGACCCCGCAGTCTGGGAGAGGTGAATTAAATGGCTGAAAAAAATAATTCAATAGGCCGGTTGATAATCACCCTGACGGTAATTGGAGCACTTGGCGCTTTGTTTTTAGCAGGAGTTTACGAGTGGACCATACCTCATATCCTGGAGCATGAAGCCCGGGCCCGGGAGAGAGCTATTATGGAGGTTCTCCCCGAGGCTGATTATTATGAAGAGGTTACCCACAATGATAAGATTTTTTATGAAGGTTATGATGAAAATGACAATTTTGTGGGGGTAGCAGTTTCCCTTAGAGGGGGAGGCTATGCCGGAGAAATTGAGATAATGATCGGTACCGATCCTGAAGCCCGGGAAATAATTAATATTTTTATTTTAAATCATCAGGAAACCCCGGGACTGGGAGCCCGGATTACTGAAGAGCAGTTCCGGGAAAACTTTGAGAATGCGCCCTTCAGTGAGCTCGAGATTGTCCGTCGTACCCCGGAGGAACCTCAAGAAATAGAGGCTATTGCCGGGGCAACTATGTCAGTAGAGGCGGTTAAAAATATTGTATCCCGGGTTGGGGATATTGTCAGTGAATATTACGGGGGTGGTAGTTAATGGCTGAGTATTTTGCGATTTTTAAAAATGGACTCTGGAATGAAAACCCTATTTTTAAGTTGATCATCGGACTCTGCCCTACACTGGCAGTCACCAATACGGTGGTTAATGGTTTTGCCATGGGGCTGGCCACCGGCTTTGTTTTGATTTCATCTGAGATTGTCATTTCTTTGATCAAAAAGTTCATTCCCAATGATGTCAGGATACCGAGCTTCATTTTGATTATCGTTACCTTTGTTACCTTTACAGATTATTTTCTGGGAGCCTTTTTCCCGGATATTGCCGATGCTCTGGCCCTTTTTATTCCTCTTATTGTAGTTAACTGTTTGATTTTGGGACGCCAGGAAGCCTTTGCCTCCCGCAACTCCACCCGTCGAGCTATCTTTGATGCTGTAGGCATGACGGTGGGATTCACCTGGGTTTTGGTTCTTTTAAGTGCCATCAGGGAGCTTTTTGGTTTTGGCACTCTGGCTGGAATTGACATTTTAGGTGCCGGTTATACCGATATGATAATAATGATTCTCCCGGGCGGGGCTTTTTTAACTCTGGGTGTCCTGGTGGGAGTGCTCAATCTTCTGGATAGAAAGGTGGGGTCTGATAATGGATAGTCTCCAGTATCTTCTGCTGCTCTTTATCAGTACGGTTTTAATCAATAACTTTGTTCTAATCCAGTTTCTCGGCATCTGTCCCTTCCTGGGTGTCTCCCGTTATGTGGAAACGGCCTTCAGCATGGGACTGGCTGCCACCTTTGTCATGACCATGACAGCCTTTGCAACTTACTTTATCAATACCTTTATTCTGGAAGCATTAAATCTGGAATTTTTACGTTATATGTCCTTTATTATTGTTATAGCTTCTCTGGTCCAGTTTGTGGAGATGTTTATCAAAAAGGTCAGTCCGGTCCTCTATAAAGCTCTGGGCATCTATCTCCCGCTTATTACAACGAACTGTGCCATCATGGGAATGGCCCTTTTAATCCCCATGAATGATTATAACTTTATCGAAAGTATCATTTTTGGTTTTGGAGCGGGAGTTGGCTTTACCCTGGCGATTGTCCTGATTGCCGGCTTAAGAGAAGAAGCCCAGTATGGTGATGTTCCCCGGGATCTTAAGGGGATGCCGATCACCTTAATTTTAGCAGGGCTGATGGCTCTTGCCTTTATGGGTTTTGCCGGTCTGGCAGTGGTTTAAGCTTGCTGGTTAATCAATCTGGAGGTGTCAATTAATGGACTCTATTTTTCTCTATGCTTTTCTAAGTATGGGAGTTCTTGCAGCCTTTCTGGCTGCCGGACTGGGATTTGCTTCTCGTACCTTTTATGTAGAAAAGGATCCCCGGGTGGAGGAGGCCAATGAAATTCTGCCGGGAGCTAACTGTGGAGCCTGTGGATATGCTGGCTGTGAAAATTTTGCTGAAGCTGTCGTCCGGGGAGAAACCCCGGTGACCAGCTGTCCGGTGGGGGGAGATGAGGTGGCAGAGAAATTGGCCGAGCTGCTGGGGGCTGAAGCGGAGACTGCCGAAAAAGAGATTGCCCGCCTCCTCTGCAAGGGAGGTCGGCAGGAGACAGCCAAGAATGCCAGTTATCAGGGGATTGAGAGCTGCGTGGCTGCCAGTGCTATTGGCCTGGCTGAGAAGAAATGTTCCTACAGCTGTCTGGGCTTTGGAGACTACGAGGAAGTCTGTCCCTTTGATGCTATTACCATGAACGATAATGGTCTGCCGGTGGTTCACGATGATAAGTGCACTGCCTGCAATAAATGTGTGGAAAAATGTCCCCATGATCTTTTTGTTTTAGGTCCGGCCAGCGGCCAGAATCATATTCGCTGCTCATCACATGATCCCGGGAAGGTTGTCCGCAAGATCTGTGAGGTTGGCTGTATTGCCTGCACTCAGTGTGTCCGGGTCTGTCCGGTTGATGCCATTGAAATGCAGGATAATCTGGCAGTTCTGGACTACGATAAATGTATCAACTGCGGTCTCTGTGCCGAAAAGTGTCCTGTCAATACCATCGACTTTTACGGAGAAAAAATAACTGAAATTGAAATAACAGAAGATTGTATAGGCTGCACCAAGTGTGCTCAGGAATGTCCGGTCGATGCCATCACCGGAGAGGCCAAGGAACGGCATGAGATAGACAGGGAGAAATGTATTAAATGCGGGATCTGTTATAATGTTTGCCCGGTCGATGCAGTGGATAAAGATACTTCGCGGGATTAGCCAGAGTATTTCTCCTCGGCTAATTTGCCAGACTTTTTAAAGAAAATATCATTTTTTAATAATACCACTGCTGCTCTAACTCTATATGTAAATAATCACTATTAATCTTCCTTGTTTTTCCGCTGTTTAATTTTCCCGGTTCTTAATAAAACAGACTATATATAGGCCAGTGTTTGGGGTGCCGGGAGGTGCCCCATTTGCTCTTTATAGTTAAAGAATATGCCCTCCTTTTGTTTATGGACAAAAGCTGTAAATGATGTTACAATTATAAGTAATTAAAGGGACTTAATTTCAGGAGTGAAGAAATCTTAATGAAAAGAAGCAGAATAAAGATGATTGTAATAATTGGCCTGCTGATCTCAATCGGCATGGTCCTTCATGTGGTAGAGAGTTTAATCCCTATCAGCCATTTTGTTCCGGGAGCAAAGATTGGCCTGGCCAATATAGCCAGCCTGCTGGGGTTGATTATTCTTGGTTTTCAGGCCGGCCTGATAATTCTAATTTTTAGAGTACTGCTGGGTTCACTGCTGGGAGGCACCTTTCTCTCTTTCAGTTTTTTGATGAGTGTCAGTGGAGGTTTGCTCGGTTTTTTGTTGATGGCCCTGGCCTATCTGCTGGCCGGCAGATATTTTAGCTTTATTGGAATCAGCATTATCGGAGCAGTTTTTCATAATCTGGGACAGATTATAACAGCAACTTTTATTATCGGCAATTTGGGGCTTTTTTATTATCTGCCCTATTTAACTTTGCTGGCAATTCCGGCCGGGATTATGATCGGTTTAGTTGTAGATTTTACCTATAGTTATTTGCCTCAGGGAATGGCAGGTGATTTCAGTTGACTTCAGGAGCAAACTCCCAACTGGTGCTGGCCTCTTCTTCTCCCCGCAGGCAGGAGCTTTTGCAGAGATTGGGGCTTGAATTTTTGATCGATCCCAGCCGGCAGGAGGAAAATTTTAATACTGGCAGTTTAAGCCCGGAGATTGCGGTTGAGCTTTCCCGGCAGAAGGCTGAAGATGTAGCCAGCCGCTACCGGGATGCTGTTATTTTAGCCGCAGATACCATAGTAGTCTGCCAGGGTGAAATTCTTGGTAAACCTGAGGATCTAGCTGCTGCCCGGGATATGCTCTTAAAGTTAAGAGCTCAGGAACATAATGTTTATACCGGAGTGGCTGTGCTGGAAAAAAAGCTGGGGAATAAGGGTGAGTTTTTGACTAAAATCGACTGCACTCAGGTAAAGATGAGAGATTTTTCTGACAGTGAGCTTGAGGCCTATCTTCAATCCGGTGAACCGCTGGGGAAGGCGGGGGCTTATGCTATCCAGGGGCTGGGCAGTCTTCTGGTAGAGTCGCTTAACGGTTCCTATTTCACAGTTATGGGTCTGCCGGTCCATCTTTTGCCTGAACTGCTGGGCAGATTTGCCATCAAGATATTATAGAAAGGAAGAACGGTTATTCTTAAAAACTGAAGAGATAGCAATTTAAAATCTAAGAATGGTCAAAAAGAGGAGCATTATCAATCAGTCAGGAGCAGTCAATGAAAACAAGTAAGGCAGTAAGTTATACTCTGAAGGAGTTGTCGGCTGAAGACCGCCCCCGGGAAAAATTGTTGTTTCAGGGAGCAGATAAACTCTCCAACGCTGAGATACTTGCCGTTATTATTAACAGCGGCACCAGCGGGAGAACGGCAGTGGAACTGTCTCAGGATATTCTCCAGGCAGCCGGCTCACTGCGAGAGCTTTCCGGGCTCTCGGTCCAGGAGTTGATAAGTTTTTCCGGCATTGGCCCGGCCAAGGCTGCCAGAATTATTGCAGCCTTTGAACTGGGACGCCGCCTGGATTCTTTGGCTCCCGGGTCTAAAACTCTGATTTCTTCACCGGCGGAGGCAGCTGACCTGATTATGCCTCGCCTGAGATTTCTCCAGCAGGAAATATTTTTGCTGCTCCTGCTGAACAGCAAAAACAAAGTTTTACAGGTAGAGGAGATCAGTCGGGGAGGACTTTCCAGTACGGTGGTTCAGCCCCGGGAGATTTTTAAACCTGCTATAAAAAAATCTGCTGCCGCTGTAATTCTCTGTCATAATCATCCCAGCGGGGAAACGGAACCGAGCAGGGAGGATATAATGGTTACAAAAAAAATCATCTCAGCCGGCAAACTGGTAGGTATTTCAGTCCTAGATCACCTAATTATCGGTGATAACTGTTATACCAGCCTGAAAGAGGAAGGATATATTTAGAAGTTAGATATCGGGAGTAAAGTATTAGTGCAGGACAGCAAATCATTTATTAAGGTCAAGGAAGGGGGAGATTATGGTTACAAAATTCCTGGGCGCCCCCTTTTCCAGAGATATGGGGATAGACCTGGGCACGGCCAACACTTTAGTTTATCTTTCCGGGGAGGGAATAATTATCAGAGAGCCCTCGGTAGTGGCCTTGAGAACAAACAACAACGAATTGCTGGCAGTAGGTGAAGAAGCAAAAAAAATGATAGGCAGAACTCCCGGCAATATCGTAGCAGTCCGGCCCATGAAAGATGGAGTTATAGCCGATTTTGATGTTACCGAAGAGATGCTCCGGTATTTTATTACCAAGGCCCATAAGCGGACCAGACTGGTTCGACCGAGGATTATCATCTGTGTACCCTCTGGTGTCACAGAGGTAGAAAAGAGAGCAGTCCTGGATGCAGCTCAGCAGGCGGGAGCGCGCAAGGCCTATTTAATTGAAGAACCAATGGCAGCAGCAATCGGGGCTGATCTTCCTGTCAATGAGCCGGCAGGTAATATGATTGTTGATATAGGCGGAGGTACCACTGAAGTGGCCGTGATCTCTCTGGGAGGCATAGTCAGCAGTACTTCAATCAGAATTGGTGGGGATGAGATGGATGAAGCCATTGTCCAGTACGTTAAGAGAGAATATAATGTTATGATCGGAGAGCGATCTTCTGAGGAGATTAAAAAGGAAATCGGAGCGGCCTGTTCTGGAATTCAGAATAAACGCCTGGCTATCAGAGGAAGGGATCTGGTCAGCGGCCTGCCAAAAAACATTGAAGTTACCACCGAAGAAATTACAGGATCTATCCGGGAGCCGGTGCAGAGTATTGTGGAAGCAGTAAAAATGACCCTGGAAAAGACCCCGCCGGAATTATCAGCCGATGTGATGGATTTTGGAATTATGCTTACTGGAGGAGGCGCTCTGCTGCAGGGTATGGACAGGCTGATTGCTAGAGAGACTCATATTCCGGTACATATTGCCGAGAATCCTCTGGATTGTGTGGTCAGGGGAACTGGAATTGCTCTGGAAGAACTGGATAATTTAAAAAGAGTTTTAATCTCTCCCAGAAAGATTTCCTGAGCAGCCTGGGGGGTGAATTTATTTGTATAAGATTACAAAAAAGAAAATTGGGATAAGCTCTATTATTATTCTTTTGGTGCTGATGATATTACTTGTTAATGTTTTTGATTTTGACTTTTATCTCTTTCGCTGGCTGGAAAATGGGATTTATAATCTGCTGGCTTTTTTTATCAGCACGGTGGAAAGTCTGGCCAGCTCGGTGGAAAACATCTATTCCAGTTTTTTTCGCTCCCGGGAGCTCATTCAGGAAAACTACCGATTGCGCCAGGAATTATCGGAACTGATGATTTATAATATTTCTCTAAAGGAAATAGAAGAGGAGAATCAAAGATTGAGAGAGCTGACAAATCTTGAAGAGGATCTCCTGGCCAACCCTACGGTGGTTGGAGCCAGAAGGGTAGGTCTGGCACCGGCAAGCTGGGAGAAAAGCCTTCTGGTGAGCGCCGGAAGCAATGATGATGTTTCAGAAAGAATGCCGGTTGTCAGTTACGGAGGCAACCTGCTGGGTGTGGTAATCAATGCCGGGGTCAGCAGCTCTCAGGTCAAGCTTGTGACCGACCCGGAATTTGTTGCCGGGGCCAGGGTAGCCCGGGAAGATTCCCGGGCTCTGGGAATTATTCGGGGTCAGCCTGGCAGCAGCAATCTTCTGCTGGAGAGAATTGCCTGGGATGCTGATATTGAACCGGGCGATGAAATAGTTACCTCCGGAATATCCGGCGATTTCCCCAGAGGGCTACCTATTGGAGTGGTTATCAGCGTGGAACCAGCCAGTTACGGTCTTTCTCAAACAGCCGAGGTCAGCTTTAATCTGGAATCCAGGACCATTGAAGAGGTCCTGATTATCACTGATTTTTAAGCCTGCTAGGGGGCAGATAATGCGTTGGCAATTAAGCTTTCCTGTTCTGATAATTATCTCATTCATCTTACAGACAACCTTTTTCTCCCGGCTCCCGGCTGCCAGATTTGGCCCTGACCTTTTGCTGGTGATAGCTTTTAGCGCCGGCTTTCTTCTGGGTAGACGTCAGGGTCTGGTGGTAGGATTTGCTGCCGGTTTTCTCCAGGATATTCTCCTGGGAGGCGGACTGGGACTTTACACTGTTTCCAGAATGCTAACCGGCGGGGGATCCAGCCTGCTGAGGGGGAAAATCTATCAGGAAAATTTTCCCCTGGTAACACTGGTGATATTTTTCTTCACCCTGCTGCATGAACTCTTGATTTTCCTGCTTTCCGAGCAGGTTATCTTTAGAATTGATCCTCTGACAGCAGTGCTGCAAAATTTTCTGCCGACTGCTGTTTATACCATGCTGGTTGGTATACTTTTTTATCTTTTGATTTATTATTTAATAGCCGGTGGTGAAAGGGCTCATGGAAAATAGGATCAAAATTGCCAAGATACTCGTGGTGGTGGTTTTCCTGCTGCTTTTTCTTCGGGCAGCCCAGCTGCAGATAATTCAGGGAGAAGAATACTTCAGAATGGCTGAAAATAACCGGATCTCAATTCGTCCGATTAATGCTCCCCGGGGCAGGATTTATTCAGCTGAAGGAGATATTCTGGTTTCCAATAAACTGACCTATAATCTTTACTACCAGCCCAATGAGCTTTCTCCAGAGATGAACCGTTCTCAGCTTTTTGATTCTCTGGCTAAAATCATTGAAACCGACCGGGAAACTTTAGAAAGCAATTATTTTAGAAATCAAGAACTTTCCGGCCCGGGAGATGGTGTGCTTTTACGAAGAAATATTTCTGTGGAAGATATGATTAAGGTTGCTGAAAGGAACAATCAGCTTCAGGGTATAGATATCCGTGAGGCTCCCCTGAGAGATTATATCTACGAGGATATGGGTTCCCATATTATTGGCCATATAGGCGAAATCAGCAAGGAAGAGTTAAGGGATTTTGTCCGGCAGGGCAGAGACTATGCCGGGGGAGATATTATTGGAATTGCTGGACTGGAAAGGTATTATGAGGAATATTTAAAGGGCCAGCGGGGTTTTGAGGAGGTTGAGGTCAACAATCTGGGTCATAAGGAAAATCTGCTTCGCTCTCAGGATCCGGTACCGGGTTATGATCTTTATCTGACGGTGGACTGGCAGCTGCAGCAGAGAATGGAAACCCGGCTAGAGGAAAAGCATTATTTTTTACAGGAGCTGGCTGAGGAAGATGATGAGCTGCCGGAGCCTGGAGGTGTGGCTGCGGTTATGATGGATATAAACAGTGGAGAGATTCTTGCTATGGGCAATTATCCCCGCTTTGATCCCAATAAATTCGCCACCGGATTCAGTAACGATGAATATGATGAGATTAGAAATGATCCCCTACAGCCCATGCTGAACCGCAACACCATGTTTGCGGTATCTCCTGGCTCTGTTTTCAAAATAGTAACCGGGATGGCTGCCATCGAAAATCTGGGGATAGATGCTGATACAACCTTTTTTGATGCTACCGGAGAATTTCGGATTCCAGGCTGGGATCGACCCTTTAGAAACTGGTTAAATTACGGAGAGGGTGAGCTTGATTTCACCCGAGCTATAGGCCGGTCTAATAACATCGTCTTTTATGAGTTAAGCTATGAGCTTTATGAAGAATTTCGGGGAACCAGACTGGTGGAAACAGCCCGGGATTTTGGGCTGGGAGAGGTAACCGGGATCGATCTTCCCGGAGAGAGAGCCGGTCTGGTGCCGGATGGCAGCTGGAAAAGAGAAAATCTTAATGAAGGCTGGTATCCTGGAGATTCTGTAAATTTGGGGATAGGACAGGGTTATCTCTCTGCCACTCCACTGCAACTTCTACAGATTACCGCAGCTGTAGCCAACCGTGGTAGTATTTACCGACCTACTCTGGTGAAAAAAATTGTTGATGATCGGGGAGAGATTATCCAGGAAAACAATCCGACAGCAGTGAGAGAACTTTCCTTTGCCCGGGAAGCCTATGAAATTATCGAAGAGGGTCTCCTGGAGGTGACCATGACAGATTACGGGACAGCCAGCAGTGTTTTCCGGGATTTCCCCCTGGATATTGCCGGCAAAACCGGGACAGCCCAGCTGGGTTTTGCCGGTTTAAGTCATGCCTGGTTTACAGCCTACGGGCCGGTCCCTGACCCCGAGGTGGCGGTGGTTGTCTTCATCGAAAGAGGTGACACCAGTCAGCATGCTGCCCCGGTAGCAGCCGATATGCTGGCCAGCTATTTTGATCTGGAGGATGAGGTGGGAGAAACTGAGGGCACGGGAGACCCTGCTGGGCCTTAATATTATTTTTAACTCCAGACTGGATATATTCACTTTATCTCAATGTTTCAGCCAGCCAGAAAGAGTTTATGAATTTAAAATTCTCCCGGCAGATCTCTGATGTTTTTTAAAACAATCTTAAATTATATTAAACATTTTCAGACAGCTCGATCAGGTATAACCAAGGCTGTATTTAGCTGCACTTAAAGATCACTGGTATTATTTAGTTAAAGGAGAGTTTAATATGTCTGATGTTATCAA
>PWFW01000287.1 GCA_003554225.1 Halanaerobiaceae bacterium
AAGTTTGGTGAAGAGGTAATTGCAGCAATTGCCACGCCCCCGGGAACCTCCGGTATCGGCAAGGTCCGAATCAGCGGTGAAGGAGCAGTGGAAGTGGCCGATAAAATTTTTTATTCTCCTGCTGGAGTTAAACTGGCTGAAGTTGAGAGCCATACGATTAATTATGGCTTTATTAGAGATTTATCCGGGAAAGAGATAGATGAGGTGCTGGCACTGGTGATGCTCTCTCCCCGGAGTTTTACCAGGGAAGACACCGTGGAATTTGACTGTCACGGGGGTATGCTGCCCCTGCAGGGAGTGCTGGAGGCAGTTTTACAGGCCGGGGCTAGACTGGCCGAGCCCGGTGAGTTTTCCCGCAGGGCTTTCCTCAATGGTAGAATTGACCTGGCCCAGGCTGAGGGAATAATAGATCTGATCAATGCCAAATCCCGCAGAGGCCGGGAGATTGCTCTGCAGCAGCTCCGGGGAAGGCTCTCAGAGCATATCGACAGGCTCAGATCCCGGCTGCTTGAAATTCTGACCGGGGTGGAAGCCAGTATTGATTTTCCTGAGGATGAAATACCGGAGCTTGACAGCGCAGATCTCGGAGATCAGCTGAAAGAGATCCACTCCAGTCTTAAAGATTTGATTGCCAGCAGCCGGACCGGCAGAGTTTATCAGGAGGGTGTTGAAACTGTGATTGCCGGCAAGCCCAATGTCGGCAAGTCCAGCCTGCTGAATTATCTTTTAAAGGAAAATAGAGCCATTGTTACTGATATTCCAGGAACTACCCGGGATGTAATCTCAGAGCTGATCAGTTTTGCCGGTCTGCCTCTGAAGATTGTCGATACTGCTGGGATAAGGCAGACCGAGGATCAGGTGGAGAAGATTGGGGTGGAGAAGAGTCAGAACTCCCTGAAAAGGGCGGATCTGGTTCTCTTCATGCTGGATGTCAGTCAGGGGATTACCGCTGAGGACCTGGAAATTTATCAGCTGGTCAGGGATAAGCCTCTGATAATACTGGTCAATAAGACCGATCTGCCGGCTGATTTAAGTCCGGGAGAGATTGAGGAAAGATTTGCCGATCATCCGGTAATTTTTATCTCGATCTGGGAGGAGACAGGACTTCAGGAATTGAAGGATAGAATATATGAGATAATAATGGGTGGTAGAGCTGCTGGAGATTATGATTATATTATAACTCGCCTCCGGCATCAACGGGCCCTGGAAGAGGCTAGTGACAGCCTGGAGAGGGCAATCGCAGCTTACCGTTCTGGAGTTCCTGCTGATCTGCTGGCAGTTGATCTTAAGGAGGTTCTAATAAAACTGGGTGAGATTACCGGCGACACAGTTACAGAAGATATTATCGATAGAATTTTTGCGGATTTTTGCATTGGCAAGTAACCGGAAAAATATTTCCCGGGAAATATTGCACTTTTTAAGGAGAGATAATTTCATTATCAGTATGATTAGGGAGAGATTGTTTCATGAGCAGATATAAATATCAGTATCCTGTAGAGTATGAAGTAATAGTGGTAGGAGCCGGTCACGCCGGCTGTGAGGCAGCCCTGGCAGCGGCCAGAATGGGCTGCAGGACTTTAAGTCTGACGGTAAATCTGGATCACGTGGCCTTCATGCCCTGCAATCCCTCCCTGGGTGGACCGGGCAAATCTCATATTGTCAGGGAGATTGATGCCCTGGGAGGAGAAATGGCGGTAAATATGGATCGGACCATGACCCAGATAAGAATGCTGAATACCAGCAAAGGGCCGGCGGTTCACGGCTTGAGGGGCCAGGCCGATAAGGTTAAATACCATCAGAGGATGAAGGCTGTTCTGGAAAATCAGGAAAATCTGGATCTCAAGCAGGATATAGTAGAAGATATTCTGGTGGAGGAGGGTCGGGTCGCTGGAGTTATCACCAAGACCGGACTGTTATATCGGGGCTTACGGGTTATTCTGACAACAGGCACCTTTTTGCAGGCCCGCATTATTATTGGTGAGGCGACCTATAATGCTGGTCCCAATCAGCAGTATCCTGCTAATGAGCTGTCAAAATCCCTGGAGAGGGAAGGTTTTAAGCTTCTAAGATTTAAAACCGGCACACCGCCACGAATCAATGGCAATTCCATTGATTTCTCCTCTCTTCAGGAACAGCGGGGGGAAAAAGGGCTGGCTTTCTCCTTTCTTTCCAATCCGCTGACCGGCAAACAGGACAGCTGCTGGCTGACCTATTCCAATCCTGAAACCCACCGGATTATTCGAGAAAATGAGGAACGAACTCCTTTATTCAGCGGTGAAATTGAAGGGACCGGTCCTCGCTACTGTCCTTCGATTGAGGACAAGGTCAAGAAATTTCCCGAAAAGGAACGGCATCAATTTTTTCTGGAGCCTGAGGGGCGGGATACCGAAGAATATTATCTTTCCGGATTTTCCACCAGTCTGCCTCTCGATATCCAGATTCAAATTCTGCGAACCCTGGAAGGGATGGAGCGGGCTGAGATAATGCGGCCTGGCTACGCCATAGAATATGACTGTGTGGCCAGCGGTCAGTTTGACTCAACTCTGGAAACAAGGCTGATAGCTGGACTCTATACTGCCGGACAGATCAACGGCACTTCCGGTTATGAGGAAGCGGCAGGACAGGGGCTTCTGGCCGGGATTAACGCAGCTTTAACTCTCAAGGACAGAGATCCTCTGATATTGAAACGCTCCCAGGCCTATATCGGGGTGCTGATTGATGAACTGGTGACCAAAGAACCCCGAGAACCCTACCGGATGATGACTTCCCGGGCTGAACACCGCCTGATATTGAGACAGGATAATGCCGATCTCCGTCTGACACCGTTGGGGAGAGAGATCGGGCTGGTTGCTGAACAGCGCTGGCAGTATTTTCAGAAGAAAAAAGCAGAGATTGAAGAATTGAGAGAATATTTAGAAAAGAAAAAGGTTACCCCCACGCCGGAGATTAAAGAGGCTCTGCAGGAGCTTGAGAGCGGCAGCTTGAATCAACCGGCAACCCTGAAAAAGCTTCTTCGACGGCCAGAAATTTCCTATCAGGATCTGAGTGAGATTGTAGATGATCTGCCAGAATTTTCTCAGGAGGCAGTGGAGCAGCTAGAGATCTCGATAAAATATCAGGGGTATATAGAGCGGCAGCTTCAACAGGTGGAAAAATTTAAAAAGATGGAAAATAAACTTCTGCCCCGGGAGCTGGATTACAGTCAACTTAACAATCTCAGACAGGAAGCCCGGGAGAAACTCAATAAGATTAAACCTCATTCGGTAGGCCAGGCTTCCCGGATTCCCGGGGTATCCCCTGCCGATATTCAGGTCCTGTTAATCTATCTTGAGAAAAGGCGTCAGGAGCAGGGTGAGCCTAAATGACAGCCGGACAGGAGATAGAGAAAATTATTTCCCGGGAAATAGCAGATTATGCTGCTGGTCTCCTGCAGGAAAGTGAGCTTAAAGAGGCTGAGAAACAGCAGATTACTGCAATGAGTGAGAGGTTAGGGGAATCAGACAGGCAGAGAAAGCTGGCGGAATATGTCGAATGGCTTTACCAAGAGAACAGCAAGCATAATTTAATTGGTCCCGCCGAAAAAAAGGAGATAGTCTATCTCCATGTAATGGATTCACTAATACCGCTCTTTTATCTTTCCAGGTATATAGAACTTACCGGTAGAATCGGGATAGATATTGGCAGCGGCGCTGGACTGCCTGGACTTCTCTGGGGGATTGTCCTGCCGGAAAGCATCATCTATCTTCTGGACTCACGGCGAAAACGGGTTGAATTTCTCAGAGAGGCAGTTAGTGTACTTGATATAGATAACTGTCGGCCGCTCAGGGCCAGGGCAGAGAGGCTGGGCCAGGATAAAGACTGGCGGGGGAAGTTTGATTTTGTCCTGGCCAGAGCTGTAGCATCTCTGGATGTTCTCCTGGAATACTCCCTGCCGCTTCTTAAAATTAAAGGGCGGGCCCTGCTCTTTAAGGGACCGGGTTATCAGGAGGAACTTGAGGCTGGAGATTCTGCTGCAGCCCTTCTCAAAGGTGTCCGGGAAGAGATTTATAGTTTTAGGGTCCCGGGACTCAAAGGAAAGCGCTTTATTCTCTCTTACCAGAAGGAGAATTTCAGTCCGGAAAAATTCCCCAGGAGAGTGGGAATTCCCAAAAAACGCCCTCTGGGAGGCAGGAGTTAGGCTGACAGCACCGAAATATATTATTGCTGTACCCCGTTAGGAGGAAATAATCATGAAGATACCTTTCTTTTCCAGCAGTCAGCGGAAGGAGCCAGGTGAAGAGGAGATTAAAATGATTCCCACCGCTCAGATTTCACCCAATCCCTATCAGCCCCGCACTGATTTTAAGGAAGAGGAGTTAAAGGAACTGGCGAAATCTATTGAAACCCATGGTATGATACAGCCTCTGACTGTCACAGAGCATAATGACGGTGGCTATCAGCTGATAGCCGGAGAAAGAAGATTAAAGGCTGTCAAGCTTTTAGGTCAGGATAAGATTCCGGCAGTAATCAGGGAATTTAACGATCAGGAGATGGCAGAGATTGCTCTGATTGAAAATCTGCAGAGAAAGGATCTTTATTTTCTTGAGGAGGCCCGGGCCTATCAGACTCTGCTGGATAGGTTTTCTCTTACCCAGCAGGAACTGGCAGAATCCCTGGGCAAATCTCAGTCAACAATCGCCAACAAACTTCGACTTCTAAGCCTTCCTGGACCTGTACGCAGAAAAATTGCGACCGAGGGTTTGACTGAAAGGCAGGCCCGCTCACTGCTTAAACTTAAAGAAGCGGACGAGATGCTGGAGGCGGTTGCCAGAATTGCTGAGGAAGATTTAACTGTTAGAGAGGCTGAACGAATGGTGGAGGGGATGCTTGCCGGTGCCAGGGACCGTCCGGCAGATAAAGAGAAAAAAAAGAAGACAGGAAGGATTCAAGCTGCCTGTGCTGATGTCAGGCTCTACATAAATTCTCTGGAAAAAACTCTGGAGGAGATAGAAAAATCCGGTGGTAAAGTTGAAGTGGAAAGGCTGGAGAGCGAAGAGGAAATTGAATTCCAGATAAAATTGAAAAAGAGTCAGGCAGCAGAGGGGGGAGGCAGTGATGATGGGTAAACGAATAGCAATAGTAAATCAAAAGGGAGGAGTCGGTAAAAGCACAACAGCTATCAATCTGGGGGCAGCCCTGGCTGAATATGATCTTCAGATCCTGGTGATTGATATCGACCCCCAGGGTAATGCCACCAGCGGTTTAGGGCTGGATAAGGATGAAATTGAGCTAAGCATCTATGATCTGCTTCTGGAGAATGCCTCCTTTTATGAAGTGCTTCAGGAGACCGGCATTCCCCGTCTCAAGATAATACCTGCTAACATCGATCTGGCAGGAGCTGAAATAGAACTGGTTTCCGAAATTTCCCGGGAGAAAAGATTGTCTCGAGCAATTGCCGATTATCATCAGGAGTTTGACTATCTTTTAATCGACTGTCCTCCTTCCCTGGGGATATTAACATTAAATGCTCTAACGGCTGCCGAGGAAGTGCTGGTTCCCATTCAGTGTGAATATTATGCTCTGGAGGGCCTGGGCCAGCTGCTCGATACCATAAGGAGAGTCAGAGAGAATGTCAACCCCGAACTGGATCTAGCAGGTGTGCTGCTCACCATGTATGACGGCCGTACAAATCTTTCCGAGCAGGTGGCTGAAGAAGTGAAGAAATATTTTTCCGAGAAAATATTTGACACTATTATTCCCAGAAATGTCAGGCTGAGCGAGGCCCCCAGCTTCGGAGAATCAATTATACAGTATCAACCCCGTTCATCAGGGGCAAAAGCTTATAAGGAGTTAGCTCGGGAGGTGCTGGCAAATGAGCAATAAAAAAAAGAGACTGGGCAGAGGGCTCGATGCCTTTTTCAACGGTGACGAAGGATTGGAATCGATGAGAGGAAGCGAAGAGCTGATAAATAATATAGAAGTTGAGAAGATAAAGCCTAATCCCTATCAGCCCAGGGAGTCCTTTGAAAAAGAAGGCCTGGAGGAACTGGCAGCTTCAATTGAGGAGAATGGTGTGCTGCAGCCCCTGATACTGACACCTAGAGGAGATGAGGGTTATTATATAGTGGCCGGTGAAAGACGCTGGCGGGCGGCAAAAATGGCAAAGAAGAAAGAAGTTCCGGCCATAATCAGGGAGTTCGAGGAAGACAGAATGCTGGAAATTGCCCTGATAGAGAATATTCATCGGGATGATCTCAACCCTCTAGAAGAAGCCCGGGCCTACAGTCAGCTGCTTGAGAGGCTAGAAGTTACTCAGAATGAACTTGCCGAAAAGATCGGAAAAAGCAGATCTGGAATCAGCAACAGCCTGAGGCTGTTAAAGCTGCCAGCAGAAATCCAGAACCATGTTTCACGTGGAACATTGTCTGCCGGGCAGGCCCGGGCCTTAGCAGGGCTGGATGATCCCGATCAGCAGAGGGAAGTTGCCGAGGAGATTATCTCCCGGGATATGTCAGTCAGAGAGACAGAAAAGCATATTGCAGGACTTAAAGAGAAGGCTGATGGGAATGAGAGAAATAGGACAGAAGCCGATCAAATGCTCGATGGGCTGGAGGAACTGCTGGACAGAAGTGGAGAAGAACTACAAACTGAGACGAATATTAATCTG
>PWFW01000176.1 GCA_003554225.1 Halanaerobiaceae bacterium
CAGAATTAGAAGGGGAGGCAGATATGATACTGGGAATTGATATTGGAGGCAGCACAACCGACATAGTGGGTTTTAAAGAAGATGATCTGGTGGGTTTTTTGACTGTTGAAGCCAGCGATCCCTTAACTTCAGCCACCGGGGCTCTGGGGAGTTTTCTTAATGAACAGGAAATAAGCCTCTCTGATATAAAGAGAGTTGCCATAACCGGGGTAGGTTCTTCCTATGTAAAAAAGAACCTTTTTGGGGTTGAAACAGTAAGGATCCCAGAGTTTGAAGCTATCGGGGCCGGGGGAGCCTATCTTACCTCCCACTCCCGGGTTATAATAGTCAGTATCGGTACCGGCACTGCCATAGTTTATTATGATAATGGAGAGATAACCCACCTGGGGGGTACCGGAGTTGGAGGCGGCACACTGGTCGGCCTGGCTAAAGCTATTTTAAATGTCGATGACTATGAAGAAATAGTGAGAATGGCCGGCAGGGGTGAATTACACAGGGTTGATCTCTCGGTTGGAGATATTTCCCTGGATGATATCGGAGATCTCCATCAGGACATCACTGCCTCAAATTTTGGCAAACTCAGCCAGAACCCTCGGCCTGAGGATTATGCCCTGGGAATAATTAACATGATCTATCAAACTATTGGAATGATGGCTGCCTTTGCGGCCCAGGTCAAGGACTGTCATGAGATTGTGGTTACCGGGAAACTGGCAGAAATGAGAATTGGTCAGCAGGTTCTTGATAATCTAAAAGAAGCCAAATTTTTTCCTATAAATTTTATTTACCCGGAAAAGGCTGAGTATTCCACTGCTATCGGTGCTGCTATTTCAGGTTCCTGATTGGCAAATTTGTTATTTATTATTTGTGATTTATTACAGGGATTGATAGCTGTGGATTAATAACCGGTGATAGGTTAATAATACTGAGATAGGCAGTGATATAAGCTGGAAAATAAAATTATTGATTATTTTAATTTTTGCCTGTATTATTATTTTCTGGGGATTGAAGGGGGTATTGATTGAGAAAGAATACACCGATACCACCAATTCCAAGATGAGCTCCCAGGACGCTGCCTATCCTATTGATCATAAAGCGGGTACAGTCCAGTTTATCTGCTATCATTTCTTTTAACTCCCGGGCTCTTTCAGGATCATCAGCATGACTAATTCCAATCAGCTGTTCCTTCAAATTGCAGCCCCTGTCAGCCATGATCTCTAACATTTTTGGGAGAACTCTGCGTTTTCCCCGAACTTTTTCCAGCAGGGAGATTTCACCATCACTGACATGCAAAATGGGTTTTATATTCAATATATTACCGAGAAAAGCTCTGCCTTTGCTCAGACGGCCCCCTCGCTGGAGGGCTGTCAGGCTGTCCAGGGAAAATATATGTTCAATATGTTCGGTCATAAATTCTATGACAGCGGTAATATCAGCCAGACTTTTTCCTTCTTCCCGTAATTCAGCAGCTTTCAAAGCCATGAGACCGATGGCGGCCGAGCCGCTTTTTGTGTCAATGATTTCTATATTGAAGTTCTCATATTTTTCTTTTATCTGTTGAGCGGTTAACCGGGCTGTCTGAAAGGATGCTGACATCTTGGCTGAAAAGGCAAGGTAGAGGCAGTCCTGCTGTTTTTCAGCAAATTTTGTAAAAGCACTGGAGAAAGCTTGCGGGCTGACCTGAGCTGTTCTGGGATAGATTCCCTCTGCCATTCTTTGATAAACCTCTTCCAGGGTGATATCCTGACCGGCCAGATGCTCTTTACCATCATAAAGAAGACGGAAGGGCAGGACTTCAATTTGATATTTTTCTATAACCTCACCCGGCAGGTCACAGGCACTGTCAACAATAATTGCAGGATTCATTTTTTTAACTCTCCTCTGAATTTTTGTTTTTATTTTTCTTGATTTTTACTGCAGTTTTTTGAAAAATAGGGTTTGATGAACTGGAAGCTGGATAATAAAGAATAAAGCTAATAAATGAATCATTATCTTTTTGAAATGATATCTGACAGATATAACTATATCTTATTTGTTTCTGAAATTATATCTGAAATATTTTTTATAACTATCTCCACAGATATAGTTCCAGCTTAAATATATAAATCCTGTTTTTTTATAAATTTAAGGAGGTTTTTTTATGAGAGATACGAGAGAACCATTAATTATGACGCCGGGACCGACAGAAGTAGCAGAGGAGGTTCGGCAGGCTATGGCGAGAAATTTTACCAATCCCGATCTGGATCCCCGGTTTTTTAAGTTTTATGCTGAACTCTGCGGTGACCTTCAAAAGATAATTAATACCGAAAATCAGGTGCTGGTGTTAAGCGGAGAGGGTATGCTGGCCCTGGATGCAGCCCTGGCATCTCTGATCGAGCCCGGGGATCGGGTGCTGGCTTTAAGCAACGGGATCTTTGGAGCAGGCCTGGCCGCTATGGCTGAAAATTATGGAGCAGATGTGGTCAGACTGGAAAAAAGTTATAGTGAATCTGTTACCGGCCGGGAGGTCGAGGAAATTTTAGAGCAGGAGCCAGAAATTGATCTGGCCACCGTTGTCCACTGTGAGACTCCAGCCGGAATGATTAATCCGGTGAAAGAAATAGTTCCAGCTTTAAATAAAAGAGGAATAATTGCTGTTGTTGATGCTGTTTCCTCTCTGGGAGGAATTGAATTTAACCCCGATGACTGGGGAGCGGATATAGTTCTGGGAGGCTCCCAGAAGGTCCTTTCTGCTCCGCCGGGTCTGGCATTTTTGAGTATAAGCTCCCGGGCCTGGGAAAAAATAGAGAATCGGAAAGCTTCTCAGCCACCTTTCTATCTCAATCTGAAACTATGGCAGGGCTGGCAGGAAAAGCAGGAGTTTCCCTATACCCCTTCGGTTTCAGACATTTATGCCCTGAAAAAAGCAGCAGAAAGACTCCTGGCTGATAAAGAACGATATCAACGGCACAGCAGGATTGCAGCTGCTGTCAGAAAAGCTCTTCAGGCCGGAGGTTTAAGCCTATATCCTGATTCCGGTTATTCCGATACTGTTACCGCAGTCAGGATGCCTGAGGGCATTAAATTTTCTGATCTCAATCGGGAAATGCTGAAAAACCATGGTATATTGATTGCCGGAGCTTTTGCTGAACTGAGCGGAAAAGTTTTTCGCATCGGCCATATGGGCGAAAACTGCCGTGATGAAAAATTATATTTAACCCTGAAAGCTCTCCAGTATTCTCTGGTAAAACTTGGATTTAATTTTCAGCAGGATATTTTGAAAACCTATGTGAAGGAGCTCAACAGTTAAATACTTGAGGAAAAGAGGTAATATAATGACTTTAGAGAAAGTTTCCAGCAGCAGCTGTATCTTTGCCTTTAAAAAGGGGCTAAAGCCTGCCATCCGGGTTCAGCCTGGTTCAGACCTTATCCTGGAGACCAGGGACTGTTTTTCCGATCAGCTTAAGTCTTCAGAGGACGAAATAGCAGATATGGATTGGAGCAGGATAAATCCCGCTACCGGACCGATTTATCTGGAAGGTGCCTGTCCCGGAGATATTCTCAAAGTAGAGATTAAGGATATTAGATTAAAGAGTCCTGCAGTGATGATTGCTGCTCCGGGAGAGGGTGTTCTGGGAGATAGAATCGAAAATCCTGTGACTAAAATTTTACCGCTGTCTGATAACAGAATTGAATTTTCTCCTGATCGAGTTTATCAACAGAAGCCGATGGTTGGTGTGATGGGTGTTGCACCGGCAGGAGAAGAAGAAATACCAACCGGTTATCCCGGGCCCCACGGAGGCAATATGGACTGCAGATTGCTGCAGGCAGGCTCTACCCTGTACCTGCCGGTAAATACACCTGGAGCTCTCTTAGCCGCTGGAGATATGCATGCTCTGATGGGAGATGGAGAGATAGTTGTCTGTGCTGCTGAAGCAGGGGGGGAGCTGGAGATTTTACTGGACCTTGTAAGAGGCAGCAGTCTGCCACTTCCTCTGCTGGAAAACACCAGGGTTATATCTACAATTGCCTCTGCCAAAACTCTGGATGAGGCAGTGAACAGGGCAGTATACAAAATGACAGATCTTTTAGTTGATAATTTTAATTTTACTCTCTCCGAAGCTGGCATGCTGTTGAGCCTGATAGGTCAGGCTGAAATCTGTCAGGTGGTTGATCCTTTAAAAACTGCTCGCTTTACCCTGGCCAGAGAAGAAATCAATTTAAAGAGATGGCAGGATATTACAAGAACAATCTGATAATAGTCTTCAGTGATAAAATAACTGATGATTTTTTAGTGAAATTGCCTGCAGTCAATTGCTATCAATTAATTGATCTCTTGCAATCACGGCGGTGATATGCTACCATGAAAGCAGTTAATTTTTTCAGGGTTATTAAACTATAGAGAGCAGATCATTGGGATAAAATTCTGGATAAAATTTAAGTAAAAATTTTTCATCGCTTTTTAAAAACTTCATATTGCTTTCCATGCTGGTGCTTTTGCTTAATAGGGAAATCGGTGCAATTCCGATACAGCCCCCGCTGCTGTGATGGCTTTCTCTCAAATGACTTTTTTGCCTGATATTATCTCCACTGGAATCGTCCGGGAAGGAATTGGGTTATGGGCCTGAGTCAGAAGACCTGCCAGTCTGGTTGGTTTCAGCTTCTCGGCGGGAGCAGGCTGGCACCTGATCAGGGCAGAACAGCCAGAGATTAAGTATCAGGCCTGGGCGCATCTCCTGCGGGAGATGCTTTTTTTATTAGCTGAAAATATTGACCTATCAGGATAAAGGGTCGGAATGGAGGTTTTATTAATGCCTGCTATGTTAGGCAAAATTCAGGTTTATACCGGATCAGGCAAGGGCAAGACCACTGCTGCTCTGGGACTGGCGCTGAGAGCTTCAGGTGCAGGTTATAATATATTTATCGGTCAGTTTATCAAGGGGATGAAATACAGCGAGCTTAAAACTGTTGCCGATATCAAAAATATTCAGCTGGAACAGTTTGGCCGGAACTGTTTTATTAAGGGCGACCCTGAGCCTGAGGATATCAGGCAGGCCCGACAGGGTCTGGAGAGATCGGCAGAGATTTTACAAGCCGGAAATTATCAGCTGGTGATTCTGGATGAAGCCACCATAGCTTTGAAATATGAGCTATTTGACCTGGAGGAGCTGATGGAAGTTATCAATGCCAGAGCTGCAGGGGTTGAGGTGGTAATTACTGGCAGGGATGCTCCCAAAAAATTAATAGCTGCTGCCGATCTGGTGACAGAAATGCGGGAGATCAAGCATTATTACCGGCAGGGAGTCAAAGCCCGGCGGGGAATTGAAAATTAGCTTAATTTTGTTTTAATTACAGGACAAATCACAGAACAGGGGGAAGATGAAGATGGCTGGAAATATAATGGTACAGGGCACCGGATCATCGGTGGGAAAAAGTGTAATAGCTGCCGGCCTCTGCCGGCTTTTCAAGCGGGAGGGGCTGAAGGCTGTTCCCTTTAAATCCCAGAACATGGCGCTTAATTCTTATGTGACCTCTGAAGGTCTGGAAATGGGAAGAGCTCAGGTTTTTCAGGCGGAAGCAGCAGGAATAGAGCCCCGGGTAACCATGAACCCGGTGCTTTTGAAGCCTTCAGGAGAAGAGGGTTCACAGGTTATTGTTAATGGCAAACCCAGGGAAAACATGACGGCAGAAAAATATTATAATTTTAAGCCCCGGCTTAAAGAGATAATCCGGGAGGCCTATCAAAAATTAAAGGAAGAATATGATGTTATTGTTATTGAGGGTGCCGGGAGCCCGGCTGAAATAAACCTGCAGGAAAATGATATTGTCAATATGGGGCTGGCCAGGATGGTTGATGCCCCTGTTTTGTTGGCAGGAGATATTGACCGGGGAGGTGTATTTGCTGCTCTTTACGGTACTGTTAAGCTCCTGCCGGACCGGGACAGGCAAAGGATTAAAGGTTTGATTATCAATAAATTCCGCGGTGATAAGAAGCTCCTGGAGCCCGGACTTAAAGAAATGGAGGAGATGCTGGGAATTCCCTTTCTGGGAGTACTTCCCTACCTGGAACTGGCTCTGGACGATGAGGACAGTCTGAGTGAAAGGCTCTCTCAGCGTTCCCGGTCTCGAGGTGGGCTGCAGGTTAAAATTATTCTGCTGCCTCACATCTCCAATTTTACTGATTTTAATCCCCTGGAAATGTACGAGGATCTCAATATCAGATATATAAAGGACCCGGGAGAGCTTGCAGAGGCTGACCTGGTGATAATACCCGGCAGTAAAAATACGCTGGCCGATAGAATTTTTCTGCGGGAAAGGGGATTTGACAGACCTTTACAGGAATATGTCGAAGCGGGAGGAGTTCTGCTGGGGATCTGTGGAGGATTTCAGATGCTGGGAGAAGAGCTGGCAGATCCTCAGGGGGTGGAGAGCAGCTTGAGAGAGGTCCCCGGACTGAATTTACTTCCGATAAAAACCTGTCTGGCGGGAGAGAAAAAAACTCTGCAGGTGGAGGGCAGCTGGCAGTATCAGGATGATGAACTTTTCAGCGGACTGAAGGACATCTCACTTACAGGTTACGAAATCCATATGGGCCAGACAGTTATTACGG
>PWFW01000230.1 GCA_003554225.1 Halanaerobiaceae bacterium
CCCGCCGTAACCCGGTGTGCGTGCCTTGAAATAAAATCCGTTGTCACCATCCTTTGCTTCCAGAGTTGCATTTGCGGTTTCCGCCTCAAACTTCTCCAACGTCCCGTCCCCGGCACTCATCAGAAAATCCCCGGCATCAACCTCAGCACCTGTAAGCCGCGCTAATATGATATCACCTCGGTAAGGATACGCACTGAACACCAGGTCATTTGCGCTGTATTCATCGTCAATCGTTTCCCCCGCAAGTTCGCAAGCCAGCGCAAAAAGAGGCAGAACTGAGCCCCCTTCAATACCGTGATTGTATACTTTTTTGTCACTTCTCACTTCCATGAGATTCCCCGGGTGAATCGTTTCCCCGGCATAATATTCCTCAATCACATTGGAATATACTTTGACTTTAATGGTTTGATTTCCCATAATTTAACCCTCCTGTTTGTTTCGTTGAATTTCACGTTCCACATCGGGTGGAAGCATGATGTCATCAGCGTCATCGTCAGAAGTCATATCCAGGTCACTATTTCCGCCTGCGGAATAATCCACGACAGGCTTGATTGCTTTTGAAAGTTTTTCCAATTCGGAAAGGTCCTTCAGTTTCAACTCATCTTCAGTGTAGACTCCCTTAGCATTTGCCTGAATGTAACTGATTTTTTCAGCCCGATTACGCTGCAAAAGCCGCTGTCCATGCGCATACTGTTCCTGGAAATCTTTTGGCAGCATTTCCACGAATTCTTTTGGGTCCTTCAGATGTTCCTTCAGAACTTTAAGCGCCTGTTCCTTATCCATCGGTTTGGATTCGTTGGTCTGAGTTTCAACAGTTTTCATTTCCTTTCCCTTTTCAACGGCGCCCAAGATTCGGTCCACCTGATTCTCATTTAGCGCAGTAAGCGCATCATCATTTTCCTCGAATATCCCTGCCTCAACCAAGGCTTGGATTTTCTTTTGGACCACTTCTTCATGCTTGTTTGGTTTTCCCATAGCATTCACCTCTCTTTTATTTTCTTGGTTGACCTCAATAAATTCAGTCTTTTCTCTTACTTCCATAATATCACCACCCAGCAAAACTTTTTCCATTTCTGCATCGAACTCATAGGACCGTTGAAACAACTTTTCTTCCTGCATGGAATCCGAAACAGCCACGCGCTTATACACAATCCGGTCATCAAATACCTCCACTAATATATTCATCATTTCATCAGTGTCCCCTGCGTCAATTGCCCGCTGAATTAAAGAATTCCGGCGCACGTGTCCCATTTCGTTCGATTGTGGCAAATATCCTTCACGCGCAAGAACCTTCAACGTGCGATAAGCCTGGGTGGGCTTGAAATCTTTTGACCCCATAATGTACCTTCCTTCTGCGTTCACCCGGATTCCGCAACCATCCTTCCAACTACATGCGCCCGCAGCATTCGGCAGCAGCGCCAGGTGGTCCGGGCGATAATTCCGGGATACCGCAATATATTCTTCATCATTCCAGGTCCCCTGGGTGGGAATGTCCTCAGTGAACGAACCGATGGAAACATCAATTGGATATTTCTCATCGATATACTTCACCACTTCTGGGTCCCTTTTCTGTACCTTTTCCTCATCCAACCATACTTCACCCCGCAATCGGTGGTTTGAGTAATTTACATTGAACACCCTTCCCACCACTTCTGATTCCAGAATATTCGGTTGGTTGGCACTGACAAATTTCCCGTCTTTTTCCGGGTGACCAATCACAACCGGAATACCATTCCAGGAATCCGTATATTTCTGTAATTCCTCTTCCACATGAAGTATTGGTCCATGGGAACCGTAATGAACCCCGGGGACCATCATAACAACAGGCAATACAATATGAGGTCGCCCATCATGCTCCCTTCTCTCCACCGAATAATCTGCCCCGCTTTGAACTATCAAAGAGTGGTGGTGGTAATTGGATTCCCTTTTCTTTTCCTTTTCTTTGTATTCCTCGTAATATTTCATATTTTCTTTTGTGCCGTCATCCTGACGTTCCCAATTTACATTGGCTTGAGTCTCTTCCCATAAATTAGTACATACGAAAAAACGGTGGTCTATTTTCGGGAATTCTTTTTTCATAATTTCGTGTTCCATTCCTCGTTCCAGAAAAGCGCTTTTGGTTTCCGTGCTTGTAGGTCTGGGTAACAGCATTTTAATTTCCCCCTTTCACGTCCGGTATATATTCGCACCGAATTCGGACCGGGCTGTGTGGATATATTTCAATTGCGAAATAAACACATTGATGCGGGATTCCCAAATGGTTTTTCAAAAGAAAATACGTATTGCGCTTGGCATCCGGTTCCTTTATGGAAAATTGAACCCCATCCCTTGTGTCCCCGTTCCAATAATCGTATCCAATCCGTATTGGGCTTTCAACACTTCCACAAAGAAACAAACGGATAAGCTCAGAATTCTCCATCCCCAATACTTCCTCCACGTGTCGTTTTATCTCTTTAATTTCGTGTGTTTCCGTTGTTGCTACAACCATTTTACCCTCCATCACGTAAATTATAACCGGATTTTCATGTAAACAAAAGGATTAAATTTTTAAAATTGGAATTATTTATCATTTTAAAAATTTACTCTTCACTTTTTAATTGTTGTTTCAGCTACTGCTTTCTTTGGTTTTTTCTTTTTACGGGGGCAGGAACGAACGAGCAACGGCAATTGGGGTGTAATGGAAAAAGGCGTTCCGCCTCATCCAAGGATAATTCCTCATTTGCGTATGCTTCACATTCAGGACACATCCGGGCATCCCCGGCAACCCTGACTTCAGCCATCACCGTAACCCCGTGAGCTTTCCAGGTCCGATATTCTTGAATAGTTGCGTGGTTATGCGCCCGTATTGTTTCCGTGCGTGATAACATTCTTGCCCGGCGTTCGGCCGGGATATACCGCCCCAATGAATCCGTGATGCCCAAGTCCCCAGATGGTCCGCTTATGGTCCTGTTTAACAACCGTGCTGTATGGCGCGTTCCCCTTCCTTCTGCCAAGCCTTGAGATAATACCCGGCTGAGCTGAGTGTCCATCTGTTCCGTTATTCCTTTCATCTCCCGGAAACAACGGGAATAACACACCCCAATCCTATCTGCGTGAATCGGTTCATTCAGCGCTGCACGAATACCGCCTGTGTCATCTAACTTGGGGACTGGTTCCCCCCGGGCTGTCGTGTATCCTGCTTTCCGGAGTTCCGCACGTCCTTTCCGGATACCACTCTGATATGCGGAGTCCACGTATTTATTCGTCCAGGAATTTTCTATTGCCTGTCTGGTTGGTGTTCCGGGCGGTGTTTCTAAGATTCGCAACTCCGCACGTTCATGGACCCACTCCAAAAACGCATCGACTTTCTGCGAGTCCCGGGAAAAATCAAAAGCATGTCTCCCTGGTCCAACCCCATATGTCTTTAATGACTGGCGGCGATAGATTTGCGGAGATTGTTTTTTTAATCCAAAACAGTCATCCACCTCAACCGCGTGCCGAATATCCCCCCGGAGCGCTTTGAATCTTTTTCCCATTTCACCGGCAAACTGATTCCGGAGTCCGGTTGTGTGCGTGGGGTCATATTGCGCTAAGATTTGAAGATGGTTATGAACAGGACGCTCAGAAGTTTTTGTCATTCCGTTTCCTCTTCATCCGTTTCCTCTTCATCCGTTTCCTCTTCATCCGTTTCCTCTTCATCATCAGCATCTTGAAAATCATCAGATTCATCCGCAATCATCTTATTACGTTCTTGTTGTATAATACTAATTTCTTCATCTGACAATTGTAAAATGAGCTTATAAAAGGAATCCGGTGGAAGGACATCCATGGCAGTGGGTTCCTTAGCATATTCACCAATAGAACGGGAACGAGTAAGCCCAACTTCAGCCTGTTCCTTTTTCCCGATGGAACGCAACTCAGTCCATTCAATGGTGAACTGTTCCTTTTTTGGTTTTGATAATGCCCCAAATTCGATGCACCGTTCAATAAACGGTCTCACAATCCATGTCTCCGCAAAATCTTCACGGCGTGATTCAACTTTATCAAACCAATTATTTTGGTCCTCGCTGCTCGCAAGTTCCCCGCGCTCACTCCCCACCAATATCCGTTTGGGGATTCCGGTTGATGCGCTTATCATCTGTAATTGAACGTCCACGTGCCCTGCCGGGTCAGCAACTTCTGAACGCAATGCTTCAAGCGTTATCCCCTTATTGATCAAAAACCGCCTCAGCCCGTGCTCGTATTCCTGAAGCTGTTCTTGTAACTGTTCCTTTCTTTCTGGGGATAAATTGAAATCATCCTCAACCGCTCCCTGATATCCAGGATAAGCGCCCCGCCAGAACATTTCTGCACTTCCACCGATGATTTTTTCCAAATCCATGAGGCGGTTGTAAACTGCTTCCAATCGGGGAATTCCATACACTTCATCGTCCAGGACCTCTGACGGAATATGAATTACTCTTGAATAATGAATCCTGATAGGGGATTCCCCTTGAAGCTCATAAAAGGTGGGCATTCCGTATCGCTCCATAGTTGGATTGGTTTCTGTTGAGTCCACCAGCGCTTGAGTCTCCGCAAGTGGGCGGACATACACCAATTTCCGGTTCCCGGAAGGCGGTTGAGAAAAGTCCGCTGGCGTTCGGGTATCATCGAATCCCAATAAAATAACACCGTAACGCCCCAATGATGCCAGGCGGTCAATTCGGGAAAACACGCTTTTCAGCTTCAACTGCCTAAGCATATCCATCCATTCTTGTTCCAGCAGCGTCGTTTCGTCATCTGCCTCTAATATGGTCAAATCCCCCCGCCAGGTGTATTCAATTGGTTTATCAATAATCGCTTTTGCCAAATCATGGCGACGGTACTGGGAATAAAAGTTTTGAAATGTCAATCTATCCGGATAACCAAGTATGGAAAACAAATCCCGCTCCCCCCGGAATTGAATCCCGGCATTGTTCAATGCTTTCGCGCGGGAAAGTAAGGACCCCTGAAGCATTTCCAGCGCTTGCATTTCCTCCATCATTTCTTTCTGTGTTGGTTTTTTGATTTTATTTGGCATATTTTTCCTCCACACAGTCGATTTCTTTATCATTCACAACTTCCATCCACGAATTTAAAAAACTCCCGGGAATAATTTCTTTACAATCCATTTTTAACACTCCATATTCGTTCGTAAATATTCCACCCATATACTAAGCCAAGAAAAGATAACAAACCACGTAGTGTTGAGATTTTCCATCCAGAACACGGAATATATAGTATGGTTTCCTGGGTATTCAAAAGATTGGTCCTGCTTCTTTGAGTTTTGTCAGTTCTCGAAACGCTCCGGAACCGGCATCAACCAAATCATCCCGGAGTCCAAAAGGGAAATATCTGTATTCCTCTTTGAATTCTGAATTCCATTCTGCCCGGAGCAATTGAACATTTCCATCATTGACCTGAACAGAAAACGTATCCGCTCGTTGGGACTTATTTCCGGTGGGGCGGTCCCTCACCACTGAGAATCCTGCCAAACGCCTTGTTGTCGCTTCAGCTGATTCCTTTCCACCACTGCCCCCTTCTTGCTCAATTGCCTGAATAACTT
Source organism: Halanaerobiaceae bacterium (assembly GCA_003554225.1). GTDB lineage: Bacteria > Bacillota > Halanaerobiia > Halanaerobiales > Halarsenatibacteraceae > T1SED10-84. The sequence goes on from PWFW01000230.1 coordinate 5,564, forward strand.
CTGAACCATCCGCCTCAGCGGTCCTGCGGATAATTTTTTCCCGTTCCTCACTACTCCACCGCCCAAACTTTGCGTCAAGAATAATAAAATGCCCATCCGTAAGTTTTGCCATCTTTAGCCCGGCGGTGCGGCTCCCGGAATTCTTAGAGACCCCACCCGGCTTATCCTGCGTGCCTGCCTTATCCCAATAACGCACGATTGTCTCAATTTTGTTGGGCGGTGGAGGTGTTGTTTGAATAATAAAGTTATCCACTTTGAACAGATTCCCGCCAGGTGGAGCTGGGCTTTGCCCAATTTGGGCGGCGTAGCCATATTGCCCCAAACGTTTTTCCAAATCCTTTAATGTAGTCCAATCCATCCGGACCGGGTCAAAAAGACCATCTTGATAAAATTCTTTCAACTCCGATGGCTGAACGTTTTTTTCAAAATTCTTTATTTCCCCGGGCAAGCAAATATGCTTCACACTTTCCGGTCGTAAATCCAAAATATGCCCTGTTGGGTCATCCTGTGCCAATCTTTGCATTATCAATAGCATCGGCGTTACGGCTTTGTCAATGGCTCTCATGGATAAAGTTTGAGAAATCCACCGATTGGCGGTTTTTATTTCAGTCACAGAAACAGCGCGCTCTGGGTCCACAGGGTCATCCACGCCCAAAATATGCCCGTGAAATCCAGTAACCGTTCCGCCCACAGACGAACTCAATCGATTTCCCCCTCTCTTCCACTTACCCCGTATTTTCTTCATTATGACAAAATTACTCTTGGTGTCTTTGTCCTGTTTTATGCGGTATTCCGGGAAAAAATACTTGAATTTATCACTCCGGATTATGTCCCGGCAATTTTCCCCGTGCTCCATACTCAAAGCACCGCTGTAACTGGCAAAAATGAACCTCATCCAATACCAATTAACCCAACACCAAGCCGGAAACATCACGCTACACAAAGTGCTCTTAGTCGTTCCAGGACTTACATTTATTATAA
>PWFW01000052.1 GCA_003554225.1 Halanaerobiaceae bacterium
CTCGGCGGCGATATCTTCAGTTTTTCGCTGATAATGCACCTGTTTCAGCTGTTCACTGCAGAAGCTGCAGCCCCGGCTCCGGGGACAGCCGCGAAAGGTTTCAATTTCTGCCAGCAATTTAGGGTAACCGGGATGCCTTTGGAATACTTCAGCTCCTTTTAAGGCCCAGAGGCTCAGAGCTTGAGCTGGATAACCTCCGCCCCCCTTCTTTAAAGATTCTGATAGTTTAATGGATGATACTTTTCCCGAGCTGCCGGACTGCTCACACATCCGGAGGTAGAGACGGGCTGAGCCAATTTCTTCAGTTATAATGTCAAAATTCTTGCTTATCTCGGCAGACCCCTGAAGATTTTCCCAGACCAGTGTGATCGGTCCTGTTAATACCAGAGTAGGATAGGTAAGTTTATTCGCCAGTTCTTTGATTTCCGCAAGGCTCAGGGGTCGGCCTTCAAGATAATTTCCGGGAACTGTGGTTCCGGCCAGGATGATTACCAGGTCCCTTTCTTCCAGCTCTGCCAGTTCTTTCTCTTTCTGGCTGCGATAGTAATCAGCGGTCAGATAATCAATATTCTCTGGCAGAATTCCTCCATCGACTAAAGCGCCATAGAGATACCTGATATGCGGCGAAACATAGGGCGGCACCCCCAGACAGGAGGGCTCATCTAAATATCCATCCAGCAGTGCAGTCTTGATATTTTTGGCTTCCATTATCAAAGCTCCTCTGATTATTTTATTGAAGAAAATCTTAATAACACCAGGGAGTTTATTTTAAAAACTATTTTATATTTCTGTGCTGAGCTTGAAGGAGAAATAATGGGGGTTAGTTTAATTTTTCTGGAGTTGGTTTAATTTTTTAAAAAACTTCTTCAACTCCCTGTATCAATTATATCTTAATCTGTGATTTTCTGTCCAGCCGGACCGGTTATTAGAATATTGAATATGAAATATGGTTCTGCGGTAAAGGTTTGCTAGACAAATTGCTCTATTAATGATATTATCAAGTCAAATAATGGATTAGTTTGGCAGATTAAATGTCTTATGAGGTAGCAAGAAGCAGATACAAGAAGCAGATAAATAATAAGATTATCTAAGGAGGAATATTACATGCTCAAAAAGGGTTTAATCATTTCGCTGATCCTCGTATTTACATTCTTCCTGGTTAATTTTCAGGTGCAGGCCCAGGCTCAACCTGGAAGTATCGGGATCGGACTGCAGTCTTCCTATGCTTTCTGGGGCTCAGGCGGACTGAGTATAATATACGATTTAAGACCTGATGCCTCTATTCAGGGTATATTTGGAATTGGAGCACGGAGACAGTCGATTGAAGGGAGGTATCTCTACAGGTTCCGCCAGGAAGCATACTGGGATGGCTATGCCTTTGGTTCTGCAGGAATATACAGTGGCCCTAATACCGGATTCCTGCTGGGTGGTGGGATTGGAATAGAGTATGATATCAGAGGAGTCGATGGCACCCTGCCCCCGATATCATTAAATGCTGATATAGGCGGAATGATCCGGGACGGGCTGGATGATTTTAATGTTCAGCTGAGAGCCGGATTCCATTATCGGTTTTAAGTGATTTTCTCTCTGGCTTTGATATCTCTACATTATAATCCTGATAATCCTGAATCTCTTAATCTTTTTTAGAGTTATCAACTCACGGAGTTATCTTCTGTGCCAGATTTAACTGCCCTTTAATATAAATGAAAAAGTTCCGGGAGGGTTAGAAGATGGACGATAATTCAGGCTGTCTCTTTAACCTGTTAATTGCTGCTCTGCTTATTTCGCTGGCCTACAGCATAACGGGCTACAGTATGCTGTTAAATCTGGTTTATCTCTTTGGAGCAGTTTTTATACTGGTGGCTGTCATCAGTTTTTTCACCGGAGATTAGTTTAGCAGGCAGTTTGCAGTTAACTGGCATAAAACCTCCCGCCTGAAAAAAAGAGGTTTAAAGGCTTTGAACCCGGCTAAAAACTGGAAATGAGCAATTTTTCCTAACAGATTCTGCTAGAAATATCAATTTTAAAAGAGGAATATTTGATGAAGCATAGAAGTATAATTATGATGTGATGATGCGGATTGTGAAAGAAGAACGTAAAAACTAACCCCCAAAGGAGGTATATTTATGAAAAAATCAGTTTTAGCTGGCTTTATTGTTCTGGCATTAATACTGTCCCTATCTGTCAGTCTGAACGCTCAGGAGATTGATGAATTTGATCTGGAGGACCTCATTGCTGTGGCAGGCCTTACTTACAACACCTTTGATGAGGCTGCAGATGGTCCTGGCATCTATCTGGGTGCAGGCATGAAGGCCTCTCCAGAAGTGCTGGTTACTGCTCAGTATGAGAGGTTCTTCACCTCAGATCTATCCCTAAATGGGATTACCGGTACCTTTGCCTATGATTTCTCTCCACTTTTGGCTCTGGATCAGGATCTCCCCGAACTTTTTGTTCTAGGGGGACTGGGTTATTACTTTGGCGACCTGGATAATGAAAGTTTAAGCGGCATGGGAGTAAAATTAGGAGCCGGAGCGGCGCAAGAAGTTGCCGATGATATTGACATTAGAGCCAGCCTGGGTTACCGACTCCTGGATGCAGGAGATGTAAGCCTTTCCGGATTTGAAGTAAGCGCTGGCATTGCCTATAACTTTTAATTTCTGGTTTTAGAAATATGAAAAATAAAAGAATATTAAAGCAATCAACCCCCGTGCAAACGGGGGTTTTTGCAAATTATTGATTATTTTCCTTATGCTCTCTGTATTTTGCAAAAATTGCGGACAAAAGGCAGGACAATATACCTTTTTGTAGAAATTGATAACTGCAGGGTATCGAAAGTGCATCGAGAGGTTATTGAAGGGGTATCAGGGGGCATCAAGAAAACATTTCGGGATAGCTGACAGCAAAAATTTCTCGGGAGGTGGTTTCGGTGACCAGAAGGATTAGAATCAGAGTTGGAGATATTGAAGTTCTGGCTGAGCTTTATCAAAATGAAATGGCTGATAATATCTGGTCCAGCCTGCCGCTGGAGGGTAAAGTGAGAACCTGGGGTGATGAAATTTATTTTCCCGCCGGCGTTGAGGAGGGAGCAGGTGAGAAAAGGGCGGAAGTAAAGGTAGGTGAGCTCGGCTACTGGGATCAGGGTGACGCTTTTTGCCTTTTTTTTGGTCCGACTCCCTCCAGCAGGGGCAGTGAACCCAGGGCAGCCAGTCCGGTTGTGGTATTTGGAGAAGCTCAAGGAGAGCTTGATGATTTAAAGAGCCTTTCCGGCGGGGAAGAAATCAGGGTTGAGAGGATGGATTAGTTAAGGAAATTTAAGCGGGGGATGTGATGGCATGGATATATATGTTAATGAGAAAAAACAGCCCACAGCTGAATTTTCTGGACTGACTGGCAGTGAAATTGTTGCCAAAATCCAGAAAGAATGGCCTGAAGAGATTATCGAGGAGATCAGGCTGGATGGAGAAGAAGTCTCTCTAATTTTCTTTCAGGATAAGCTAGACAGTGGGGAAGGGGCTGAGAAAGCAGAATTTTTTCTTAAGGATACCTCGGATCTGATATCAGAGACTCTGACCGCTGCTTCTGACTACCTGCCCCGTTTGATGTCCGGGATTGAAGAGATGGCCTTCATGTTTCGCAATCAGGAAATTGAATCAGCCCGGGAGCTTTACCTTGAGGGGCTGGAGGGGATAGAGTGGACTTTAGAGACTCTGACCAGGATTGTCAGCCTCCAGAAGGATGAAAGTTTAAAACAGGAGTTTCATGTGGAGTTAAAGGAACAGCAGAAGGCTGTCAACAGGGCTCTGGAAGCCTTTCAAAATGAAGACTATCAATATCTGGCCGAAGTTTTTGAACTTGAGATCCTGGATTATCTGGAAAGGTTCAATCAGATAGTGGAAGAAATGCAGCAATAGCTTGGGATAAACAGCAGAGAGAGGATGTCAATATCTCTATATTCTAGTTTAATTTTCTATTATTGACAGCGGGTTAAATTCTTTGTTGCCATTTATTTTTCTCCAGTATTTTCGCAGCCTGTGCGCAGCCAGCAGCCAGAGCAGCACGATAATTACAAAGGTGATTAGTGAGCCTCTGGTTACAGGATTAACAATGGCATCTCCTATCATGGTAAAGAGAACGATTTTCGGCAGGGCTCCCATCAAAGAACCCAGGACAAAATGCCAGTAAAAATTGCCGCTGGCTCCCAGAATCAGGCTGGTTGGCTCGATTGCTACCGGGGTTATTCTCAGGAGAAAGGGAATATAAAGATCATTATCCAGATTGTAATCCAGGAGCTGGCGAAATCTGGGATGGCGGGAGATGATATTCTCTACAAAATCGTTACCGAGGAAATAGCCGTAGAAGTAGGTCAGGGAAATTTCCAGAACGAAGCCCAAGGAGCTAAGCGGTATAGCCAGATAAAGAGGAAATACCATACCTGAGGCAATATGAAGACCGAGCAGGGGTATGATAAAGAAAATTGATTTGGCAGTATAAAGACCAAGCAGAATAAAACCGGCATACAGGAGATTATCCAGGTTGGCGATAAACTCCTGCACATCAAGTTTCTGAATATTATCCCAGTAATTATAGATGAGGAAGAAAATTGTCAGGGTTAAGAATATCTTTAAAACAGTTTTTTTATACATTAAAAAGCCCACCCGGAAGCTGTTTTTTCTTAGACTCACTGATAATATTATATAATATTATTGTCAAATTACAAACTTTTTACCGGGAAACGAAGAAAATTTTTTAGTGAAGGGGTGTTGGTAATGCCATATGCTGTTCAGCTTTACCTGGATGAAAAAACTAACAATCGAATTGAGGCCATCAAGGACGCTCTCCGCTCAGAAGAAATCCCTGTTGATGAAGAAACCAGGCCGCATATTTCCTTTGCCATCTATGACACTCTTTCACTGGAGGAATTTTCCCGGGATCTCTGGAGTTACAGCACCAGCATTGCGCCGATTCAGATTAAATTTGTCAGCCTGGGCATATTTCTTAATCAGAAACCGGTATTTTTTCTGGGTCCCAAGGTCAATCACATGCTGCTTGATCGGCATCAGCAGTTTCATGAACACTTCAGCGACTACGATGGTGAGCTTTGGGAATACTATCATCCCGAGGAGTGGGTTCCCCACTGCACCCTGGCTCTGGGACTGGAATATGATGAACTGAATGAGGCATGCCGGCTGCTTTCCGGGGTTGATTTTCCTTTTTCTGGACGGCTGGAGAGTATTGGAGTACTGGAGTTCAGCCCTAACCGCCAGCTGGTAGAGTATGGGTTTGATCTGAAAGACAATTAAAGATTGAGAAAGTTAAAGAGAAAGACAGTTAAAGAGAAGGACAGTTGCTAATATAATCAATGAATTAATTTTTGGCAGGGAGTGGATTTTGATTGAAGTGCAGGTTATGCGGTTCTGAAAAAATAAAAAAACTGAAATTAAAAGATTATTATTTTTGCAGGAATTGCGAGTATATCATGCTGGATGAGGCCTGCCTGCCTGAGCTTTCTGAGGAGGCTGCCAGATATCGGGAGCATGAAAATACCAGAGAAAATCAGGGTTATGTTGAAATGTTTGAGGACTTTATCAGCTGGGGTCTTGAGGAGCTTTTTTCAGAAGTGGAGACCGTGCTGGATTTTGGCTGCGGACCCGGTCCGGTGCTGGCAGAACTGCTGCAGGAAAAGGGGCTTAAGGTTGATATCTATGATCCCATTTTTTTCCCGGACAACAACTATCGGGGGAACAAATATGATTTAATTACCTCAACTGAGGTCTTTGAGCATCTCCACAGACCCTGCCAGGAAATTGCTGAACTGCTGCATGCTATAAAGCCGGGGGGTTATCTGGCGGTAATGACCTATTTTCATCCTGGCCCGGGAAGCTTTCCCGGCTGGTGGTATCATAGAGACTTCACCCATGTTGGTTTTTTTAATGAAAAAACTCTGGCCTGGATTACAGCAGAATTTTCATTGAAACTGCTTAAAACTGGAGAGCAAAAGTATGTTCTCTGGCAGAAATTAACTGAAAATTCATAGAAGAGAGACAGAGTACACAGAGGTTCTGGCACGTAAAGCAGATATTTGACTGCTTTTGCGAAATTAATTTTCCTGTCATTTTCAGACAGGGCTTAAAATTTTCTGAGGGGTGTTATATTTTATGGAGATTAATTTTAGGAAAAGCAGAGCCCTTAAAATCAATTTTTCACTGTATTTTTCTGCCGGCCTGACTTTAATTATCGCTGCATTTCTGCTGGCTTCTATTATTTTTGCTCTGCCGCAGACCTCCGGGGCTATCTATGAGCCGGAACCGGGTCTGGTAGAGGTGGAATTCAGCTTTGAACCGGCCGCCGAGCTTGGAGCTGAGGTGGAGTATGAGGAGGTCTTTCTCGCTGCTCAGTTCAATGACTGGAATCCTACCGGCACCCTGATGGAGGACGAAGAGGGCGATGGAGTTTATCGGGCAACAGTTTATCTGGAACCTGGAGAATATGAGTATAAGTTTGTTTTGGACGGTCAGGACTGGATCACACCGGAAGA
>PWFW01000202.1 GCA_003554225.1 Halanaerobiaceae bacterium
CGCGCTGCTTGCTGCTGATGCTGCTGCGGCCATGTGGTGGTGGCTGCTGCTGTGCTGCTGCGGTCAGAAGGCGGTGCCCGAAGGCATTTGGCGGTGCCGCACCTCTGTCGCACTCATGAGTGCCTGCGTCCCGTCCGCAAAGTTGACTCGCAGGCACTTGAGCCCCTCCTCATGCCCCAGGAATGTCACCCTCCCCAGCTGCTGCTGCTGCCGCTGTGCCTTGCTGCGCGCGATGAACGGCTCGCGAATGACACAGCCATCCAAGCTCGCTGCCTCCTGCCGTTTCCTGCGTGCGGTTGCGTCTCGGAAAAGGGGGACATGCGCACCATTCAGAATCGGGCCGTCCTCTGGGATTTCGCCGCTTTGCCTGATTGTTGCCCGGGTGTTAAGGACATCTGTCTCAGTCACGTTGTGGCTGATGCAAGTTGGGCAGAGCCAGATTGTGTCTCTGGGCACATAAGCGAGTGGTGGGGACAAGCAGATGGTGTGGTAGCCTGAGTTGCAGGCGTCGCACAGGACCATGATGTCCTCTTGGTCCATGAACCGGCACACCTCACAAGCCAAGTATGCATGCGGCCGGGCCAGAGTGGGATCCATGGTGCCATCGATATCAGGCAGGTGACAGGGCGCGCAGTTGACGACATTGGTGATCATGGTGTGGGTGCATTTGCCCTGGAGCTGGATCGTGCCATTGGCCTTCACCGACTTGACGCGCAGGATGTGTGCCTTGACCTTGAACTGCAGCACGCTGTCCTGAGCCCCACTGCGCACATACACGTAATCCCCAGGGCTGAACTCCCGCAGAGAAGGCAGGTATCCCCCATCCCGGATGGTCGCGTACCGTAAGGTGTCGCGCTGCTGTGCAATCTGGAGGTTACCCATGGCCATGATGCCCGCCTTGTGTGCCAGCTCTGCCCGTGCCAAAGCGCCTGCAGCGGCTGCGTCTGAATCGCTCAGTTCCAGGGGTACCTCGAATGAGCGGGCGTGGTTGGAGGGGATGAGAGGGTGACGTGCGAACATCAAGAAGTATGGGGACATTTTCGTGCTGGCCTGGGCGGAGCAGTTGTACCCCAGCACAATCCATGGCAAACAAGCGTCCCAAGTCTCAGGCTGTGCAGTGGTGGCCGCATACTTGCGCAAAGCACGCTTGATAGTCTGAACTGCACGCTCAGCCAGTCCATCGGCCTGCGGGTGATTGGGGGACGTGACTCGGTGGTCAATGAACTGTGACCGCAGGAGACCCTCAAATTCAGCTGAGAACTCGGTGCCCCTGTCAGTGATCACTTCTGCGCAGCACCCAAACCTGCAAAGCACGTGCTCCAGGAACACCCGGGCTGTAGTCGTGGCCAACTTGTCAGGGATGGCCACAGCAACAACCACCTTGGAGAAGTGCTCCACCATAACCATGACATACTTGTGGTTTTGCGTAGACGGAGGGTTGAAGGGTCCAGCCAAGTCTACCCCCCAGCGGTAGAACATCCCGCGAATGGGCAGGGGTGAGAGCACCTTAGCACTGGCATTCAGAGCTGTATTGGCCAGGTCGCACACCTGGCACTTCTTGACCCACGCCATGACGTCATTGCGCATCCCATACCACCAGTAGTAAGGCAGCAGGAGTGAGAGGGTGCGCTTACCGCCGTAGTGGCCACATTCAGCATGTACGTGAGCGATGAGTCCCTCCCTGTCAGCCACTGCAGGCACCACCTTGCTCTCGCCATCAGGCATCATCCTCATCAACGCACCGTCCTTGACGCTATAATTGCGGGCACGCCGCTGGATACGCTTCTTCTCAGCTGATGCCGTGTCAGCATCAATTTCACCGGCAGTCACATACCGGATTACTGCTGCGTCATCATGCACCTCATTTGTCCAGCCATTGTACGCATCTGCCATATCCTGCAGCTCTGCTGCGGTGTCCTGCAGCTGGGTGATGGGGAGCTGAGCGCTGCGCGTGGTGAAAGCACAGACAGGGGTGTGCGCATACCCCCCAGCACGCGCAGCGAGAGAGCTGCATGTTGGGCGCGGTCCCATCTCGGGCATGGGAAGCGGGTCATCATTCACCCAGGTCTCTGTTATGGCATCGATGTGCAGGTAGTCTGTTGTTGTCTTACGGGGCAGGCAGTCAATGAATGCCAACTGGAAGGAGACCTGCTGTGAGGTGTTGTGCGCAAGCATGAATGAAATGGCATGCGGTGTGTGATGCTCTGTGCATGGTTCAAGACGTGCGCCTGTGATGTCAGTTGTGGACTCAGCTGGCAAGCGTGACAAGCAGTCCGCATTCTGGTGTCTGACACCAGGTCTGTGCACAATGGTGAACTCATAGGGTTGCAATGCCAGGACCCACCGCGCGTGCATGCCTGTGAGGTCGTGTTTCTGCATCAACCATGTGAGCGGCTGGTGATCCGTGACAAGGGTGAATGGAACGCCATGTAAGTACACATGCAGAGATTTGATGGCCCACACTGCTGCAAGCATTTCTCCTTGGAACGCCACATAATTTTTTTCTCCCGCGCTGAGCGAGCGCGAAATGCATGCGACCATGTACTCATTGCCCACATCATCCTTCTGACCCAGTACGGCGCCAATGCCATTCTTGGACCAGTCAGTGTGGAGGATCAGGGGCCGTTCAGGGTCAATGTGCTTGATTGCTTTGCCGGGTGTGCATAACTCTTGCTTGAGTGTGTCAAATGCGTCCTCCTCGGCTGGCCCCCACAGCCACTTGGTGCCATCTTTTGTGAGTGCATAAATTGGCCGGGCGATCGCACTAAAATTTGGTACAAAGCAGCGGTAGTAATTGTAGAACCCCATTATACTCCTGACCTCTGCCACATTGTTGGGGGCTCGCATGTCGCGAATTGCTTGTACTTTAGCGTCCTCTGGGCGGATGCCGTATGCACTGATGTTAAAGCCCAGAAATTCAACGGTTGCTGCGCCCACGATGGTCTTGTCGGGATGTGCTTTTAGGTTGCAGCCGATGAGCATGTCTAGGGTGCGTGCAACATGCTGGACGTGTTCCTCTGCGGTAGCGCTGTACACCAGAATATCATCCACGAAACTGCAAGCAATGCCCAACAGCCCATTCTTGAGGATTTCTGCATCCATGATGCGCTGGAAGTGCGCGGTGGCATTTCTGGCACCGAAGGGCATGCGCGTGAACATGAACAGGCGGTTTGCCCAGAAGAAAGTGGTCTTTTCCATGTCCTTGGGGTCAATGGGAACTTGGTGGTACCCCGCACGTAAGTCTATCTTTGTAAAGAACGAGGCGCCTTGCAGGTTTCTGAACAGCACTTCAGGAACGTGCATGCCGTATGCGTCCCTGACTGTGACAGCGTTCAGTTTGCGTAGGTCGATGCAGAACCGACGTTCAGTGTAATTTCCGTCTGCATCCTTTTTGGACGGCTGGACCGTCTCGCTTGCATACTGTGCGCCCACAGGCGTGGCCTGAATGATGCCACATTTTAGCAGTTCACCGCATTTCTCATCCACGATCTCCCTCTCAATTTTGGACTTTGGTCGCTGCCGGGATTGCACCGGTTCGTCGGTTGTGAGTTGTATGGTGAATGGGCCCACTGTCCCATTATAAGATCCCAAATCGCTCACTTCATATGCAAACGCAGCAGATTTGCGCGAGCATATTTGTGTGCGCAAGCGCGCGTTTAGCTCAGGGCTCAGGCCGGGGTGGTTGCCAAACACCACCCCCAAATCAGGATCTTTGACGTAACCGGCCCCCATGGGAATGGACTCATGCCCACCCGGCAGGACTGAGATCACTGGGCGCTCTTGCACTTGCATCATGGCGCTAATGCGCACTGTGGGCACGTAAGGGGGTGGCATGAAGCGCGCGATGTAGGTCAGGCCGGTGCAGCACAGCAGGAACGTGAACAGCGCGCACCACTTGCCCCAGACCGTCCCCGAGCGTTCACCTGAGCTGGTGCGGTTGCGCTGCTGTTGGCGTGGCGGCGGTGCCGTGTGCTGCCGTGGTGCTTGGTTGACTGGGGGCCCAAACATGTGGCTGGCCGTTGCGGCTGCTGGGCGGGGTGCCTGCACTGAGTGGGTGGCATCAGAGGCGTGCGCAGGAAAGGCAGCCATGCACACAACACAATGGACAGCAGCACTATGGGTGCTGGCGAGCAGCGGTCCTTTGCAAATCAGTGGAACAGATGCCATGGTGGACTCATCCCCATAGTGCTTGTTGGGGCGATAACCCAGCATCTCAATGGTAGAGTCAGGCACTGCTCCCCAGTCATCAATGACAGCTACCCCCAGCAGCAGGTCATACATTGGTGCATCCCCCATGTCCATGACCAAGAACTTGCGTGCGTCCGGTGTGTAGGTGGCGCCCTCCTGCGCCGTGCCCTCACTGAGCACGCAGGTCACTTCACCCCTCACCTCCATTGGCACGCAGCCCTCGCCGCCCAAGGCGTGCTTGACCATGACAGGCTGTGGCGGCTTGAAGTACAGGATGCCGTGCGCGTCAGCGAACTTCTTGCTCATGAGGTTAGGCTCGCTACCTGTGTCCAGCAGGGCCACTGATGCGGAGCAGGACACTCCGTTGTACACCACAGTGAGGTGCGAGGCAGGCACGCGGTACAGGCCCCTCTTGCGTGGGGGCTGAGGCTGGGCCGTTGCCAGTGCGATCGGTTGCACTTCAGGCACCGGCAGGATGTCAGTGCGCGACAACAAACCCACTGCGGTGGCAGCAGGCACAGTGACTGAGACAATGGCAGATGGGTTAGCTGCCAGCTCCTGCAACTGCTCCCGTGTGAGTGTGGCCAGGGGCATTGTGATGGTGGCCTCTGCGCTGGGCTGGTTCTTGCCTGCGGATGGTGTCTGCATGGGTGGTACGTGAGCGTCAGGCATGGCAGCTGGTGCACGGGCCTCTGGCTCTGCAGGGGTTGGCGGGTTGCACAGCTGCTGCCCGTCTGCGTTGCGAGCAGAGCGGAGCACTCTGTCGTTGGGCGTGCGCATGGCAAATGAGCGGGGAAGCGCTGCGCAGTGCTGCAACGCGAACGAGGAGCATTGCTTGGGTGGGTACTCGATAGGCGCCCCACTGGGGAAAACGTACGCCGCCGCCATAGAGGCGCGCCGCTGCTCAGATGCAGGTAGCAGGGCAGGCAGGGCGTGCTGGCCTTGCGGTGGGCGGGTGTAATAGCCATGTGGCCTTGGCATGGGGCATGGCTGAGTGTGGTGGTGGTGCGTGTTGCAGGGGCGGTGTGGGGGAAACCGTGGCTGCGACGTCTGGCCCACCTGGGATGTGCGCGCGTCTTGTGGTGACCGCCGCGGTGCAGAAGCTGCAGCGTACGAGTGGTACGACTGGTGGCCTGCAACTGGTGGTGGCTGTTGGACAGGGTGGCGTTGAAGCTGCTGCACGGTTGCCTTGAGTGCTCGCACCTCCTCTGCCAGGCCTTGCGCTTCGGCCGTACCTGACTGGGCTGCCCCAAAGGAGTAGCTCTGCTGCCGCTCAGCCTGCAGGACTCTGCACTCCTGCGCGCTGTGGGTGGCAGTGGGGTGGCGTGGGCACGCGTTGTGCTGCACTTGCCTGTTCTGTCGCGCGGCAGAGGGCGTCGCCTGGAAGGAGGTGTCTGCTGCTGCTTTGTGCTGCTCGGTGGGCTTGCTCACGCTGCTCATGCTGCTCGCACTGCTGCTCAGACCCATGCGCGCCACCCGCTCAGCCACCTTGCATAATGTGGCCAATGTGCACTCGTCACCTTTGGACAGGAACGTGGACGTGAGCTGGAGGTGCACCTGCGCGTTTTTCTCCACTGCCTTGATCAGTGTGCGCATCGCCTCGCCTTCGTCCATGTGCGTGCGCTCGTGCAGCTCAGTGAAGCGCATGATGAACGCGCTCACCTGCTCTCTGGGCGCCAAGCGCAGTGCCACCAACTCCGCGGTGGGGTCGGGCACTAGGTGGCTGAACTCAGCTTGCAGCTCCTGCAGGATTGCTGTGGTGGCAGCGGCCACCGTCATGGGAGCAAAGTGCGCCTTTCGCGCGGTGAACCACTTGAGGGCCTCGCTCCTATACGGAAAGGCTACAGTGGAGAACAAGTTGAGCAGGTGGGGCGTGTCAATCCTGTCCTCGTTGCACTCCACCCATCCCTTCAGCAAGTGCGTGAAGTGCTGCAGGTCGTCTGCAGGCTCGCCCCTGAAGATAGGAAGCTGCTTGACCGGCATGTTTAATGCAGTGGTCATTGGTGTGTGGAGCTGGGTTGCCCCGTCTTGGGCCTGGTGCGGCGTGTGGTATGCCTCTGGTGGAGGCGAGTGGATGCGGTCTGGAGAGCCGGTCGTGTCGGCTCCGGATCGAAGTGTTACTATGTCTAAGCAATCAATGATAAAGGGACCCTGGAACAGGAGGCGGCAGCCAGCTAGGTGTACGTTATTTGTGTTGCATTTAGTTGAGGTGAAAAAAACCAAGAAAAGGACGCAAGCGAGTGCGTCAGCCCCATCAGCGCGGGAGGAAGAGCACCACCCCCGCACCCCCGTGCAGGCCCGCCAGCGCTTGTAAGAGTGCCGGCGATAGCTCTGC
>PWFW01000089.1 GCA_003554225.1 Halanaerobiaceae bacterium
CCATCGTCTGTGTCAACTGTCCCCGGGGCTGCCGGGTTAGAGTGCAGTCTCAGAACGGAGAGATCACCAATATAACCGGCTATCAGTGTGACCTGGGAATAGATTATGCCAGGGAAGAATTTAAAAACCCCACCCGGATTCTGCCTACCACCGTCCGGGTCAAGGGTGGCGAACTAGAGCTGGTTCCGGTCAAAACCGCCAGGCCTATCCCCAAAGCCAGCATCGGCGAAGCGATGCAGGAGCTTGCCAGGGTCAGAGTTCAGGCTCCTGTTAAGAGAGGCCAGGTGGTTGTCGAAGATATAGCCGGCACCGGTATTGAGGTGGTTGCCACCAGGTCGATTGCTCTTTCACAAGAACAACAGGATAAAACCAGTGACAAAAAAGAAACCGGCTGAAACAGGTAGAGCAATACCTGATTTATCAGTTTTATTATCTGAAAACTTTCTTTGTCTGTCCTGTGATACTATCAAACTAGAGATTTAACCAGATAATTGCAGATAATTGCTTTACATTCCTGCCATAATATCAGCGGAAAAAAATCGAGTGAATTTTTCACTCGATTTTTTCTTTATAATTTGATAAAATTAATGTTAATGAAGAGACGGAAACAAATTACAGCAGGAGGGGTAAATAAGATGAACTATTTTGAGCGGACCAGAATAGCAGATATAGTTTACGATAATATTGAAAATTACCAGGATGTCCTGGTCATGGGCTGGGTGAGAACCAAGCGGGTTACCAAAAATATTGCCTTTATTGAGATGAATGATGGCAGTACCGTACATAATCTCCAGATTGTAGTTTTAAATCCTGATGAGTTCCCCCTGGATAATATAAATAATGGAGCCAGCATCAAGGTTAGGGGCTACCTGGAGAAGGTGGAGGGCCGGGAACAGTCTATCGAAATGAAGGCTGAGAAGATAGAGGTTGTGGGAGAAGCCCCTTCGGATTACGTTCTCCAGAAAAAACGCCATACCTTTGAATTTTTACGGGAGATAGCCCATCTCCGCCCCAGGACCAGCACTCTGGGAGTGGTCAATAGATTTCGCAGCAAGATGTCCTATGCCGTTCATAAGTTTTTCCAGGAAAGAGACTTCCACTATATCCATGCTCCCATAATTACCACGGGAGATGCTGAAGGTGCCGGGGAGATGTTTCGGGTTACCACCATTGATCCCGCTGATCCTCCCCGCCAGAACTCCGGTGAAGTTGATTATTCCCGGGATTTTTTCGGCCAGGAGACCGGATTGACGGTCAGCGGTCAGCTTCAGGCTGAACTTTTAGCCTGTGCTCTGGGGGATGTCTATACCTTTGGCCCCACCTTCCGGGCCGAAAATTCCAACACCTCCCGCCATGCCTCGGAGTTCTGGATGATCGAGCCCGAGATGGCCTTCTGTGACCTTGATGAGATGAATGTTTTAATTGAAGATTTTATTAAATATCTTTTTCAGTTTGCTCTGGAGGAAGCAGAAGAGGAGATGAAGTTTTTTGATGACAGGATAGATGATAACAGGATGGAGATTCTGAAGAGTATCATCCGGTCAGAATTTGCCCGTGTCAGTTACACTGAGGCTGTTGATATCCTTAAAAAAAGTGGCAGGGATTTTGAGTTCCCCGTGGAATGGGGGGCAGATCTTCAGTCCGAACATGAGAGGTATTTAACCGAAGAGCATTTTAACAGGCCGGTGCTGGTGACCGATTATCCCAAGAAAATCAAAGCCTTTTACATGCGGGTAAACGATGATGAAAAGACTGTCCGGGCCGTTGACTGTCTGGTGCCGGAAGTGGGTGAAATTGTGGGAGGCAGCCAGCGGGAAGAGCGGTTTGAAGTTCTGAAAAGAAGAATGCAGGAAGAGAATATGGACCTGGAAAAGTATGACTGGTTTCTTGATATCAGGAGATACGGTACCGTTCCCCATTCCGGATTTGGACTGGGCTTTGAAAGAATTTTGATGTATCTTTCCGGGATGGGCAATATCAGAGATGTTATTCCCTTCCCCCGCACTCCCGGGAATGCCAGGTTTTAACCCGGAACCTTTTTAACTGACAAAGAGAGCACTTTGTTAAATGGTTAATAGCTGCCTCTCAATCTGATTTTTCAGAACCGGGCTCCCGGACTGCCTGATTCCGGGGCCCGATTTTTTTTAATTTCTTTTAATCTCCGGCAATATTATTCTCCGGGGATAATTCTTTAATTCTCTCCAGGTAATCTTTCATCTTAAACTTCCTCTCAAGTCCCCTGCGGTTCATGTACCTGACCTTACCGTAGATCGGCCTCTCCTGCCAGGCTCTGTCATGTTTGCCAAAGCACCAGGCAACCCCGGCATAACTGTTGGGATCCCTGCCATCCAGAGCATATTTGTTATTCAAGTATAAGGCAGTGGAAAAAGCTGATCCCGGCTCAGCTGACCATTCCAGAATTTTTTTACCCCAGTACATCCTCATATAGTTCTGCATTTTTCCGGTATAGGTAAGTTCCAGCTGGGCAGCATTCCAGTATTTATCATGGGTTTCAGCCTGCTCAAATTCTTCAGGTGAATAGAGGTAATTCCTCCTGTCCTGGCTTTGTGCTTTTAAGGTTTTTGCCGCCCAATCCGGCAAGCAGTCAGGAAATTTATCATAGTTTTTATTATAATAAACAAAATTATGGCTGAGCTCCCGACGGACAATAAGCTCCTCCAGAAACTCCTCAATAATATTCTGCCGGCAGCTGCTGTCCATCACTCTCAGGGCAATCTCCCGGGGAGAGATATTGCCAAAGTGAAGATAGGGGCCGAGACCGGATTGAATATTGAGGTCCGGATCATTGCGCTGCTCATACTGTGACATCTTTCCGGCAATAAAATTCTCCAGCATCCTATCAGCAGCAGCGGGACCTCCCTTTATTCCGGTTTTCAATTTCGGTGTCTCTGCCGGTATACCTAAGGATGCCAGAAATTTATCTTCATTTGAAAAATTATCAGGAATCCGGGAATATTTTCCTCCACGCTGATTCAACTCTGGCAGTTCCCAGATCTCCAGATACCTATCTCTGACATCATTAATCTTCTTCCGGATAGTATAGGCGGCATATTCCTCTTTTTGGGATGCCGCTGCCACCGGGACTACAGTATTGCTGGCAGCTTCTATTACTGCTATACTGCCAGTTTCAGCCAGGTCCTTTCTCCAGCCTCTGGCTGCTCTTAAGAATCCCTGGTCGGCAATTATCAGGGCAGCATTTTTTGAAATTTCTCTAAAAAAATTATTTCTGCCGTTGACCTCAACCCTGAGACCGGCTCCTGCAGCCTGAATTTTCTCAAAAGTTTCCCTGATTCCCTGATACATAAAGTTAAAATGCCTGAGGTTTGATTCCGGATAATCGGTCATAAAAAGAAAGGCTGCCACCAGAGGTTTTTCCAGTCTGTTGGCCAGTTTTCCGGCCAGCGATAAAGCCCTGTTATCACTAAATCTCTGAGAGCTCTGCAGCCAGTAAAGCACATAATCCCTGTTGCAGTTAACCGGGCAGTCATTAAGGGGATTATAAAATTGAGCGGGAATATCAAGCTCCTCCAGTAAGTCTCCAGCTGAAATCTTTTTGTCGGCTGACATCTGCTGATTTTCCTCCTTCACTCATTATAGCAAACCTTCTCTTTAATTTTAAAAATTTAAGAGCCAGTATCTGATAATAAGAAGTTAAAATTTTACTTGCTGTTAAGAGAATTACATTATATAATAAATTTGTACATTGAAGTTCAAATTCCTTTATTTTCAACTTTACTCACTGAAAGGAGGTTGTGTTAACTATGTTACAGGAAGAAATTCTGGAAAAATTAAACCAGCAGATCAATAACGAATTATATGCCGCCTATATCTATCAGGCTATGGGTGCTCAGTTTGAGGCCGAGGGTCTGGAGGGTTTCGCCAGCTGGATGGATCTGCAGACCCAGGAAGAGCTGGAACATGCCCGAAAAATTTATGACTATGTCAATGAACGGGGCGGAAGGGTTGAGCTGAGGGCTGTTGATAAGCCGCCTAAAGATTTTGGCACCCCTCTTGAGGCCTTTCAGGCTGCTCTGGAACATGAAGAAATGGTAACCGGTAAAATCAATGAATTGATGAGCCTGGCCAGAAAGCATCAGGATTATGCCACCGAATCCTTCCTGCAGTGGTTTGTCGATGAACAGGTAGAAGAAGAGGAATCGGTCAATGCCATAATTGACAAGTTAGAGATGATTGGAGATGCCAGCTCGGGAATATACATTCTGAATAACGAACTGGGTAGAAGGCAGTGATTTAATTGATAAATCATCAGGCTAATCAAGGCGGGCTTTTAGCCCGCCCTTTTTGCCTGAGCCGGCAGTGAATAAGTTGATTATTGCTTGAAGTATAAACAATAATCAGGTATAATTATTATAAGAGTAAAGTCAGAAATTATTATATTTATTTAATCTGGAAAAAGAATACACCCTGAAAACACACGTATTATTTTCATTTATTGCTGCGCCCCGGAGGACATGGCTCTTTACCTTGAAAATTTGCAGCAAAATTTTCATATATTGTTGTGTCCCAGAGGGGCATGGCAGTTTAACTTGAAATTCTTTGTTTTTCAGCTATTTCTATTATTTCAGGTGACAAAATAGGTGATAATATGCTGTTAATAGATAATATCAAGGAGATCTACACCGGCAGCAGTGCAGAGCCGTCATACACTGAGGGCTATATCCTGATTGATGAAGATACCATTACAGCTGTCGGCAGCACTGAGAGTGAAGAATATCTTGAATTACAGAAGGATGACAGACTCAGCAGGTACAGAGCAGATAACCTGATTGCTCTGCCCGGTCTTATTAATACCCACTGTCATGCCGGCATGAGTATCCTGAGAGGTTATGCCGATGATATGGAGCTGATGAGCTGGCTTCAGGATAAAATCTGGCCCTTTGAAAAAAGAATGGATGCCGATGACATTTACTGGGGAACGATGCTGGCGATAGCTGAAATGCTTCGGAATGGTATTACCACCTATCATGATATGTATTTTGCTGTAGAGCAGATCGCCCGGGCAGTGAAAGAAACAGGTATCAGAGCTGTTATCGGTCTGGGATTGATAGAAGCCAACGATGGAGAAGAGGGACTCAGGCAGACAAGAGACTTTATTAATGAATATCAAAATACCGCTGGCGGCAGGATTACCACCAATATAGCACCCCATTCTCCCTATACCTGCAGCCAGGAATATCTTTCCAGCATTATTGAACTGACTGAAGAATTAAATTCTTTCATTCACATCCATCTGGCAGAAACTATCCAGGAAGTTGAGAATATGAAGGCTGAAGCAGGCAGATCCCCGGTGGCCTACCTCGATGAAGTGGGACTCTTTAAAGTACCGGTCCTGGCTGCTCACTGTGTTCATCTGGAGCAGTCTGAGATAGCCCTTCTGGCTGAGAAGGGGGTCTCGGTATCTCACAATCCAGCCAGCAACCTGAAGCTTGGCAGTGGAATTGCTCCGATAAGCACAATGCTGGATAACGGGGTTAATGTCAGTCTGGGAACTGATGGAGCAGCCAGCAACAATTCCCTGGATCTGATTGAGGATGCCAGGATGGCATCCTATCTGCAGAAAGGGATAAATTATGACCCCCGTCGGCTTAGCCTTAAAGATGTATTGCAGCTGGCAACTGTAAATGGAGCCCGGGCCCTGCTGCTTGAAGAGACAGGGGAGTTGAAAGAGGGTTATCAGGCCGATATAATTTTAGCAGATAGCAGTTCCAGTCCTCATTTTCATCCTGACTTTAATCAGCTATCAAATTTATTTTATGCCGGTAACGGTAAAGATGTCAAAACAGTCTTTGTTGCCGGGAAAAAACTGGTGGAAGATAATAGGCTTATAACAATTGATCTGGAACGGGTTTATCATGAAGTTGAAAAGAGAGCTGCCAGGCTCTCCTGACTTCATAAATAAATTAGCTACTTTTTTTTAATTTATTTCTCCCGTAATAATTGTATTTTCCGGAAGGGAGATGAATATCATGAAAAACATTGAATGCTGGCAGTGCGGCAAAGAAATCAAAAATGATAATATACTGGGAGTTGGAACCTTTAATAAAAACGTAGGCAGGCTCTATGGTAAAGGATTCATCGCCTTTAAATGTGATTGCTGTGATAAAATCCGCTATCAAATCCTGAATAAGGATAATCCCATTCTGGAGGGCCGGGAAATTTTTAACCGCAATATACCTGCTGACATGATTAATGGAGAGAAGATTGATATCAATCAGGTTATTGACTTTCATGGAAAACTAAAATCCATTGAAAATATCGGAAGTTTTCTTCGCAAATGCGGTACAGCTGAAACTGATGATGACAGTTTTCTCAACAAACCTTTCCATCAAAATAATGATATAATTGAACTCTTTGAATTTCTCAATCAGGACAATAAACAGCGGGCTATGATAGTGACTCTCGATCAGGAGCGTTTCCTCCGCAGCTGGAAAATGATGGG
>PWFW01000085.1 GCA_003554225.1 Halanaerobiaceae bacterium
AATGATTTTCAGGGACTCGCCATTGCTTGAGCGGAATATTGAGTTCCTGTAAACGCCTATAAATAGTCTGGTGTGAAACCCCATATAAATCAGCAATCGCACGGGTTGATAATTCACGCTCAAGGTATAAACGCCTCAGTTCCTTATCATCAATAGCTACCCTGGGTTTCCCTGGTGAAGTGCTGCGTTTGAGCAAGCTCATATTACCTCCCCTCCCTTCGTGATTATACTCCATTTTCAATATGGTTACATTGTAACTTTTGTTTATGTTACATTGTAACACCTACATTGTCAAATATGTCTGAAACATTATTGAAAGCATTGTATAATCTACAAAACAGAAAAGAACGGAGGTTTGCCTGTGTTAGTCAAAATTATTGTATTGTCGATGATTATTGAGCGTATATGGGAACATATACAGCAACTGCTGGGCGATAACTTCAATCATCGGTTGAAGATTATCGGCTCTGCCTTAATCTCAATAGCGGTGGCCCTTGCGCTGCAGCTGGACCTACTTTTCGCGCTTGAGGTTATGCCTGCAGCCACATATCCCGGCTACGTTCTAACCGGCCTGGTGCTGGGCCTCGGCTCCAACGTCTTGCACGACATTATCGACCTGGTGAAAGGATATAGCAAAAATGTATGACGAGGTATTTAGCTCACCCAACTTCGGCTACCCGAAGGGCTCGCATGGCAGAAATGGCCACGATATCTTAGGAATATGCCTCCACATTACAGGCGCCACCTGGACCAGCAATTACAACTGGATCATGAACCCGGCTGCTAACGCAAGCTATAACGCCATTGTCAGGGATGATGGGACTGTTGTGTCCCTGGTCCCGGAAGAAAATGCAGCCTACTCCCACGGGCGAATCAATAAGGCCACCTGGCCATTACTAAAATCAGGCGTAAATCCTAACCTATACACGTTAAGCCTGGCCAGGACCGGCGCGAACCAGCGAACATGGACCAGGGAGCAGCTATATTCCACCCTTGATGTGCTCAAAATCTGGGCCCGGAAGCACGATATCCCGCTTAAAAGGCCTTATATGTTTGGCCACTTTGAAGTAGATAGCGTCAACCGCTGGTATTGTCCAGGGGAGAAATTTTTTGACCGGGTTATTACTGAACTTAGCAAGATAGAAGCACCCAATGAGGACCCGGCGACCACCAGGCTATGGTATAGAGTTGTGGCCGGCTCATTTAGCAATAGGGATTATGCAGAAAGGCGCAAGGATAACTTAAAAAACATAGGTGTTGAGGCGTTTATTGTGCAATTTGTTGATGCAGATAATAACACATGGCATAGAGTTGTAGCAGCAAGCTACCAGGACCCGGAGAACGCCAGACGGCACGCAACTAGCTTGAATAGTAGCGGGCTTGACGCATTTATCACGAAATTTAGGGAGGGTTGATGTTGATAACGTATCGCACAGCGCCGGAAATAAGCAACCAATGCAGGGAGCTTATCCGCGAATATCATGGACACCTAGTTGATGCAAACATAGCTTATATGTTTCGATCCGGCCGGTGGATCGTTAAAGGGTCCACCCAGCTGGGGAAGGCTATTGTGGCCCCGGCTGTATGGCGGGAATTAACAGGGTATGACCTGGTCCTGGTGGTTAATGAACAGGCCTACAGAAAACAGACTGACGCCGACAAAATAGCGATGCTTGATAACTTGTTATGCTATTTCAGCCCGCCAACTACCACAAATGATGGCTGCAGCTATTCAACCAGGGAACCCGATATACAGGAGTTTTCAGCCATCGTCAGCCGGCGCAAGGTTTGTTTTTCTAACCTGCCGTCCATAGATGGACCTGGACGGCTGCAAAAAATCGAATTTGAGGACAACACAGATGCTGCAGATATCCCCCTGGAAGTTATCGGGGAAGATGAGGAAGAAGATGACGCGAATGAAGAACCGCTATTCACAGTTGAAGACTATGACGACATAGACGACACAGGCTGCACAGTAACTAATCTTGTCAGTTTCAAAAAATAAAGTTTGCCTACCCCACTCCACTATGGCCCGGTTCAGGGTTGCCTCCTCCCCGTGCCGGGCCGGCCCTTATTGGAGGGTGAATATGGACCAATACTTAAACGAGGGCATAATAGCCTTATTGCCCGTATATACTACTACAAACCGCGCGCACGTAATAACGCAACGTGATGAATACTATGAGGGAAGAACGGTCCCCTGGCTGGTTGAAAAGCTAGCCACACACTACAGCTTGAATATCAATGAATTACGCCGGTACTATGGCGATTTATTGAGCGTTAAAAAACACGTGATAATCCCCATTAACGATGACTTGATACTTTTGCCTATAAAATCACGTGCCGCGGTCTTTTCAGGTGAAACTACAGTTGGGTATTGTAGTTTGCTACAGATAGATAGTGTTGATGATTATACTGGTGATGCTGGCCCCTGGTTGTCTTCGATACAGTTTAAAACAGGATACGAGTTAAACACACTAAATACCGCAGAAACAATACGCGATAAGATACGCCAGGGGGAGCAGGTCCGGCACCACTACATCAAGCGCCGCGGCCAGGGCCCAGGGTATGCCGGCTTAAGCAGGGCCGATATCGAAGGCTGTCTGCCTAATTGTAACTGTTTACTAATCGATTTTTTCCGCAGGTTGTTACTTCATAACGATGACGAATTGGCCAGATAAGGTTGCCCGGCCTGGCGGCTACTGTGTGCGCTTAAAAACAACCGCAACAGTCCAGGCTAACGTTATAATTATCGGCCCAGGTCCACCCAGGGCAAACTTATCCCCGTTGGAACCCAGCGGGGATATTTTTATGAGTGCTGCAGGTGTAACCGGGTTTCGCCTGCTCCGCAGTCGGCTGATATCTTTAAGCTGCAAGCTGCAACATAATACTGAATGAAAGGAGGGTCTTTTATGGCAACTGTAACCCCTATCTCCAAAAGGATGCAAATCAGGTGGAATACTGGACTGGATGAAAACTTCGATCCGATTTACTCAATGCGGAGCTGGAGCAATATTAAGCACGCTGCAACTAACGAGCAGATTCTGCAGTTGGGCCAGTATTTTGGGCAATTATGTGAGCACACATTATCCGCGATCCGGCTGATTGAAACAAACGAACTAGAATAGGTATAGCAGCCATCAAAATTTATTGAAAGGAGGTTAGCTCATGGCAACCGTAAACAAAACGCTGCGAATGTTATTTTTGAACGAAGAAGGACGCACATCTGCAGTTAGCCTGGCCGATCCGGAAGAAAATCTCGATGCGCAGGTAATTGAAGATTGCATGGATCACATTATCGATAGCAATATGCTCCAAACCAACAACGGCGACCTGGTAGAAAAAATCCGCGCTGAAGTAGTTGAGCGGTCGGTTGACACCGTCTTCGACCCAGCATAGTAGCATATATAAGCATTATTCGCCAATATAAGGCAGCGGGTGTTTTATCCGCTGCCTTTATTTATCAAAGGGGGTGTAACCATGCTAGAAGACCTGGCCCCGGTAATATCGAACCTGGGCTTTCCGATTGTCGTTGCTTTATACCTGCTAATGCGCGTGGAAAAGAAGCTCGATGAATTGGGGGCCAGCATGGCTGAGATAGTGAAGGCAATCTCTAAACTACTGTAAAAAGGTTGGCCGGCCTGGCCATAATTCGGCCGGCCGCCCTTCCGGCCAACCTGGCCACAACCCGGCCAGGATGGCCATTCTATCCCGCTCGCGCCAACTTGCGCGGCTCCACTCCGGCCCAGCGGCGCACAACCCGCGCCGACTGGTCCTCCGTTACGCTACGCAAGACGGCGCTACCGCTCTCGCTCCGGCCCGCAAAAAAGCAAACCATTGGGCCTCCGCTCACAAGGGCATAAGAAGGTTGCCCGGCCTGGCGGCCGGCCCTCCGGCCAACCTGGCCAACCCCGCCAGGATGGCCATCTATACCGCTCGGTCACTCTGTTGGCCTCCGCTCCGGCCCAGCCTCGCATAAACCGCTCGGCCTGGTCCTGCGCTCCAGCCAACACAGTTCCCTACCGCTCTCGCTCCGGGCGTAAACCTGGCCGAAACCGGGCCAGGATTACGACCTCCGCTCACAAAAGATTATAAGGTCGGCCGGCTGATGCCGGCCCTCATCTGTAGCGCTCCGGCCACCACCAGGCCTGCGTTGCAGCCCAGCTGCGCAAAAACCGCTCCGCTGGGCCTCCACTCCGGCCTGGTCGTGGCCTCCGCGGCCCTCGCCGCACGCCTCTACTCCTATTAATGCACGTATCGCAACCCGTATCATCACGCATATAATCCCCCCTATTGCCATATACGCACATATAAAAACGTGTAATTAAGGGGTAAGTGGTATCAGTATCATATCAATTGGCACCAACTAGAAACCTTTGGGCGTTCCCCCGGCCGGAAAAACACCCGGCCGGGGTCGGGCTATCCGCTCCAATTGGCCACAAAACCCGCAGCCAATTCCGCTCCTATCCCTAACGCGAAAAGCGGAAGCCGCTGCGGGCGTAAACCTGGAAAAAGAAAAGGCCCAGGATTACCCCCTCCGCTCCAAAAATCGCACAATCGTAAAGGCAGCACGGTCCACAACCTGGCCGGCGCTCCGAAAAAGCCTCCGCTATTGAAGCAATTAGCACGCCAGGAAAGTAAACCTGTCATGCCAATTGCTATCCGTCCAGGATGTGGGCCGTGCGTGGTCTGGCCGCGGGCGGCCAGTCTAAAAACATTATATAGCCCACCCGGTTCCCTGCATGTTCGCGGGCCCCGCCAGGGGCCCCTGGTCCGGCACCGCCTGGCCAAAACCCAGCCAGGCTTGCGCCGCATGCCGGCCCAGGGGCTGGCCCAGGCAAAATCAGCCTGGTCCGCATCCGAAAAAAAACGGCTGCCCCCTGGCTCAGACCACGTAACTAGGGGCAACGGCCGATAATGCAGGCTTATGTAATCAGCTGCAAAGCCCGCAAAACCGCCTCTTACATAAGCTGCCATTATCGTCCATTGCCTCGCTGGCCAGGCCAATAGTCTCGCACCCCGCCCAAAAAACAGCAATTGTCCTACCAGGGGAGTAAACCTGTCATGCCAATTGCGAAGGTGCCGGCTTATGCCGGCTCTTTTGTACCCTTCCGGCCAGTGCCTGCAGTAACCACTGCAGGCCTTTAACGCGGTGGCCGCTCAATTCTTTGGTTGCATACGTTTGCAAAAACGTTTGCGTAAACGTTTACGTAAACGTTTTTTGTTATTCTTTCGAAAGGTTCGGCAAAGGACAACAGAGACAACTTAACCCAGGGCATCAATAATTGTGCGCAGGGCCCCGGGGCTCTGCGTCAAGGGCAAGCCTTGTGGCACAACCCGCCACCCTTGACCCGGGCCCCGGGGCCCGCTGGTGCGTAATTATGCCCTGTGTCTGTCTAACCGGTCCACCCTGCTGGTAAGTCTTTAAGCAAGCGCTCCAGAAATGAACTTAGAGAACATTAATACGTAATGATACGGAATAATACTTTAATAATATTGTTTAATACGTGCTAATATGATATAATATGTAAAAGGAGGTTTTTAGATGGCTAAGCTATACACGCCGAACCAGGTGGCGGATATTTTGCAGGTTAGCGTCCCGACAGTTAAGCGCTGGCTGCTGAACGGTGAGCTGCCAGGGTTTAAAATCGGCATGGGGGGCCACTGGCGGGTTAGGTCCGATGAGTTGGCCGAATACATTGACACAAAGCGCCGGCAAAATGTAGATATGTTATCACAATGCAGGGAGGCTGCAGACGATGAGGAATACCGGGGATAAGTTTGACAAGGGGATGGCCACTATAACTCGGACCCTGTTTAATATCGAGATTGAGCACGGGACCCGCGAGGCTAAGGCTACAGCGCGCGCAACTATCGATGAATATGTCCGCGCGGTTGATAAGTCTTTATTCGATTATGGTGTAATTTGTGGCACCATCGATTGGCTTGCAGCAGCTGCTGGTATTATTACTTTAAAGGGGGTGTCTATTGTGAAATATCAAGGTATCGTAAAAGATCGTCTCGGTGAATGTGAGGACCGCAAAACTAAACACTATACCACTTACCAGGAAGCACATATAGCAGCAGAGAGACTGTGCGAAAAACATTTTTCAGATGAGCGCGGAGAAATTGATGTGATAACTATCCCCGAAAATTAACATTAGGAGGCAATGTAACGATGCTCAATAAAGTGATATTAATCGGGCGCCTGGTCCGCGATCCAGAGTTAAGATACACCGCCGGCAGCGGTATTGCCTGGACCACTTTCACCCTGGCAGTGGACCGGCCCTTTACGGACCGGGATACGGGAGAACGCGAGGCAGATTTTATCGATGTTTCAACTTGGCGTAAGTTGGCCGAAAACTGCTCAAAATATTTGGCGAAAGGTGGCCAGGCCGCAGTTGTCGGCCGGATTAAAACCAGGTCCTATGACGATAACCAGGGGGTAAGGCGCAA
>PWFW01000192.1 GCA_003554225.1 Halanaerobiaceae bacterium
ATTATAATTCTAAATGGCAATTAATTTGCTATACTTTAACATGCTATACTTTAATAACTGCCTAGTTAGACAGCTACTGCAGTTTAAATTTTTACCAGACGATCTGGAGGTGAAATTTGTGGCCTATGTAATCAGCGATGAATGTATTTCCTGCGGCGCCTGTGAGCCTGAATGTCCGGTTGAAGCAATCAGCGAAGAGGAAGATAAGTTTCACATCGACCCGGACATCTGTATAGATTGTGGTGCCTGTGAGCCGGTCTGTCCGGTGGAAGCCATTAGCCCTGAATAGTTTTGCCTTTAAAAGCCGGAGCTTCCTGCTCCGGTTTTTTCTATTCTAGATGGAGACCTGCCGCAAATTTTTAATTTAAATTTATTATATTAAGCAGGACTTAAGAAAAAGACAGAGAATAACTAATACAGGTAAGAAAAATCTGAAACAGGAAATAACAGTAAAGAAAAATGAGGAAAAGGAAGAAAAAAGGAAGAAAAAATCAGGATGAAAGTGAAATCAGCTGGGATTATCATTTAAGGATATTATCATTTAAAAACCCAAGCGGCAGGAGGATGATGTTAATGCAGGAACTGAAAAAAGTTGATCCTGATATTGCTGAATTGATCGATAAAGAAGAGTTAAGGCAAAGGAATAATATTGAACTTATTGCTTCGGAAAATTTTATCAGCCAGGCGGTTATGGAAGCTGCAGGCTCCTGTTTGACCAATAAATATGCCGAGGGCTATCCCGGCAAAAGATATTACGGAGGCTGCGAGGTTGTTGACCAGGTAGAAGAGCTGGCGATTGAACGGGCCAAGAAGATTTTTCAGGCAGATCATGCCAATGTCCAGGCCCATTCCGGTTCACAGGCCAATCAGGCAGTCTATTTTGCCACCCTTTCACCCGGCGATACGGTGCTGGCTATGGATCTGACCCACGGCGGCCATCTGACCCACGGCAGCCCGGTTAATCTTTCAGGGGAGTATTATAATGTTGTCCATTACGGGGTCGACAAAAAGAATGAGGTCATTGACTTCAAGCAGGTAGAGATGCTGGCTGAGGAATATCAGCCCAAATTAATTATAGCCGGGGCCAGTGCCTATCCCCGGATCATTAATTTTAAAAAATTCCGTAAGATTGCTGACAGCGTGGACGCCTATCTGATGGTCGATATGGCCCATATTGCAGGTCTGGTGGCTGCCGGCCTCCATCCCAATCCGGTGGAAGAGGCTGATTTTGTCACCTCCACCACCCATAAAACCTTGAGAGGAACCCGGGGAGGATTAATTCTCTGCCGGGAAGAACATGCCAAAAAGGTTGATAAGGCGATATTCCCCGGTATTCAGGGAGGCCCGCTGATGCATATTATTGCCGCCAAGGCGGTAACCTTTAAAGAGGCTCTTGCCGAAGGCTTTGCCGAATATCAGGAGCAGATAGTTCGTAATGCCCGGGCCCTGGGAGAGAAACTTCAGGATTTCGGCATGAGACTGGTTTCTGGCGGCACCGATACCCATCTACTGCTGGTGGATCTCAATAATATGGACATAACTGGCAAAGACGCTGAAACAGCTCTGGATAAGGTTTCGATTACCGTTAATAAAAATACCATCCCCTATGAAACCAGAAGTCCCTTTGTTACCAGTGGAATCAGGCTGGGCACCCCGGCCGTGACAACCAGAGGAATGCAGGAAGAGGATATGGAGTTGATTGCTGAACTTATCTATGAAACCCTAAAGAATTCTCAGAATGAAGCTAAACTGCAGGAAATTCGTAAGGATGTCCTGGAACTTACAGAGAGCTTTTCCTGATAGCTGCTGACTTAACTTGACAGCAGTTCTTCTCCAGCTGTCTTCAGACTGGCAGGAAATCTTTACTTTTCAAAGGGGCCCTGAGGGGCCCTTTTTTTACTTTTTTGAAGGAAATTGTCCAGAAAAACTGAATTGTTATAACAGGAGGCGAATTAGAATATGAACTATAAACTTGTAGCATTAGATCTGGACAGCACTTTACTGAACAGCAATAAAGAAATTGATACCACCACCAGAGATACCATAGCCCGGGTTCAGGAGCTGGGGTGTGAAGTTGGGATAGTAACAGGAAGAATTTTCCCTTCGGCGGTTGATTATGCCAGGGAGCTAAAATTGACCAGCGCTGTTGTTACCCATAATGGAGCAATTGCCCGCAAGATAAACGGCAAAATTATTTTTCAGCATCCTCTTCCAGATGAACTCTCTCAGGAGGTTATCGAGCTGGCTGAAATTCACGGTCTCCATCTTCAGGTCTATCTCGAGGATGATTTTTTCTTTCGCTATCGCAACAGACTGGCTGAAGAGTACGAAAACTCAATTGGAGTCAGAGGTCAGGAACTGGGTCGAAGATTAACCGGACTGGCGGGAAAAACCGTCCATAAGCTGCTGGTCATTGAAGATGACCCTGATCGCTGGAGCTATTATAAAGGTTATTTGCAGAAACATTACGGTCGGCGTCTCAACATCACCTCTTCTTCTGATTCCTTTATTGAAATTATGGCTGCCGGAGTGAATAAGGGCCGCACGCTGGCTGATCTCTGCCGGGAGTGGGGCTATCAGCAGTCTGAAGTGGTGGCGATTGGAGATAATTATAATGATTGCGAAATGCTGGAATGGGCCGAACTTGGAATTGCCATGGCCAATGCCCCTGAAGAAGTTCGGGCGCTGGCAGATCGGATTACTGCTGATAATGATAACCAGGGGGTAGCCCGGGCCCTGGAGTATTTATTTCTGGCCGATGCTGAAACCGGGGAAAGTTCGAAAAAGGGCAACTCAGAAACCTCCCGGGACAGGGTTGAGCAGGCTGCTGAATCTGAAAATTCATAGGGGGCTGTTACTTTGTTTGCCTGGAAATTGATCAAAGAGGTCTTCAGCTGTTTTTATGATAATCTCTTTTTCCTGATATTCTTTAATATCCTCTGGTTTGTGCTGGTTTTTCCTCTGCTCTTTCTCAGCTTTCAGGGGCTGGTAATGGGCTTTTTTCTCCTGCTGCTCACATTAATTCCAGTCGGCCCCCTGTTTCTCTCAGGACTAAAGGTGCTGGACAGGCTGGCAGCAGGAGAGAAAGCCAGGTTTCGGGATCTTTTTCTAAATTTAAAGAAGAGCTTTTTCCCTGGCCTTATTGGATTTATTTACAGTCTGATAGTTTATCTGATCCTGATAGTAGATATTTACTTTTTCTACACCAGGATTGAACAGAGCTATCTGATGATTCCTCTGGCTGTAATTATTTTTTATTTAATTATATTTTTCAGCATGTCCCAGCTCTATTTCTGGGGACTGAATGTCAGAGAAAGAGGGATATCACTCTGGCAGAAAATAAAAAAATCCCTGCTGCTGGTGCTGGATAACATGCTGGCCAGCTTTTTATGGCTTATGTTTGTAATCAGCTTTACCGCTCTGCTGCTGGTTATCCTTCCAGGTATACCGATTCTCTTTTTTGGGCTTATAGGTTTAACCCTTATGATCGGCAACAGGATGATAATGCAGCAGTACAGCGAAGACAAGGCCGCAGAAGAAGGAGATGATAATCAGGATGGCTGAATATTACGCCGGGGTTGATCTGGGTGGAACTAAAATTTTGACAGGTATCGGGGATGCCAGCGGCAGAATAATTGCCAGAAGCAGATCCCGAACCGAGGTTGAAAGGGGAGAAAGGGCTATTGTTAAAAATATTATCCGTTCAATCCACCGGGCGCTGGAGAAAGCAGAGCTTGAAATTGAGAGCCTGAACTGCCTGGGAATTGGCAGTCCCGGACCTCTCAATATCACCGAGGGGATAGTCTATGAAACTTCCAATCTTCCCTTCAGGCGCTTTCCCATTGTAGCAATGCTGGAGGAAGAAATTGCTCTGCCTGTTCTGCTGGAAAATGATGCTAATGCAGCAGCTCTAGCTGAAAAAATGTTTGGTGCTGGACAGCAGGTTGAGGAGATGATTTACATAACAATCAGCACCGGAATTGGAGGAGGAATCATCAACCAGGGACGCATCTTCCATGGCTGCTGTGATGGGGCTGGTGAAATCGGCCATATGATCGTCAATCCCGGAGGTCCGACCTGTGGTTTTAAACAGCACCGGGGCTGTCTGGAGGCCATGGCTTCTGGAACAGCAATAATCAGAGAGGCCAGAAAAGCTCTGCAGCAGCAGGAGGTAGATGGTTTTCTGGGGTTTGAGGGCTCTGCCGAGGAGCTTACCGGTTTTCAGCTGGCCCGGGCTGCCAGGCAGGGGGATCAGGCTGCTCAGGAAATATACGAGGAAATGGGCTTCTATCTGGGAATCGGGGTGGCCAATCTGATTGATCTCTTAAATCCCGAACTAATTGTTTTCGGAGGAGGAGTAATGAAGGCCAGAGATTTATTCTGGGAGATAATGGAGCACTCGGTTGCCGATCACGCCATTCCAGCAGTCAGAGAGGACTGCCGGCTGGTGGAAGCGGAACTGGGTGAAGATGTTGGCCTGGCCGGGGCACTAGCAGTAGCAATCAGCAGAGGTGGAAAAGATGCAGGAAAAGAAGATTGAACCTGCCCTCAGTCTGGCAGAAATTGCCCGGGACTTAAAACTGGAGTTTCTGGCAGGTTCAAAATATCGAGAAAATTTAATAACAGTCAGTGACCTGAAAAGACCGGGGCTGGAGCTTACCGGTTTCTGGAAACATTTTGTTCCCGAGAGGATTCACCTGCTGGGAAGAACAGAAATTTCCTATCTTGAGGAACTATCCCGGGAGACCAGGGAGAGACGCTTAAATAAATTTTATTCCTTCAACCCGGCAGCAGTGATTATCACCAGGGGAATTGATCCTCCAGCAAGCCTGATCGAGCTTGCCGAGCAGGCCGGAATACCGGTCCTGAGGTCTGAAGTCTCTACCACAAAATTTATCAGCCTGCTCTCCGGCTATCTCGAGGATAAGCTGGCCCCGCGCAAAATAATCCACGGTGTGCTGGTTGATATTTATGGAATGGGAGTCCTGCTCAAGGGCAAAAGTGGTATCGGCAAGAGCGAAACAGCAATTGCTCTGGTCAAGCGCGGCCACCGGATGGTGGCTGATGATGTGATTGAGGTTAAATCTCCTGGCGGCCAGAAGTTAATCGGTTCTGCCCCGGAAGCCACCAGATACTTTCTGGAAATGAGGGGGATTGGTATCATAAATGTTAAAACCCTTTTTGGAGCCGGAGCAGTTCGCGACAGCATCAGTCTGGACCTGGTAGTCAGGCTTGAGACCTGGCAGGAAGATCAGAAATATGAAAGGCTGGGTCTGCAGAAAGAGACCGAGAACATCATGAATGTCAGGGTTCCCAGACTGCTAATGCCTGTCAGGCCGGGACGGAATCTGGCCCTGGTCCTGGAGGTGGCAGCTATGAATCATCGCCTCAATTCCATGGATTATAATGCCGCGGAGAATCTCCTGGAGCGTATTAATAACAGGCGATAAAACGGGGGGAAGGACAATGTGGTTATCTGCTTCTGGCAGCAAAAAACTTATTATTATCTGCCTGCTGCTCCTGCTGGCTTCAGGTTTTTCTGCTGCCGATCAGCTTCCGGCCTCAGAATCTCAATCATCCAGTGGTGAACTGGAGGTGCTGGCTGAATTTACTGATCCCACCGGTGATGATCACGGACCGGGCTACTATGCCTATCCCAATCATGATGTCTTTGCCCCCCAGCAGGAGCTGCTTGATCTTCTGAGTTTCTCTTTAAAGAGACATTCCGGAAAAGACTTTTACCGTTTCAAATTTGAATTCGCCCGGCTGACAGATCCCTGGGACAGCAGATATGGCTTCAGTCATCCTCTGATCCATCTTTACTTTGATACTGAAGAGGGCGGCAGTGCTGAACTTTTCCGGGAGGGAGCCAATGTTAGCCTCAATCCCGATTATTCCTGGAACAGGCATCTGAGAATCAGCGGCTGGTGGGTCCGGCTGATGGCGCCAGATGACGATCCCTGGGATATGGTCCGGGACCTAAATATTGATGCTGAAACCTCTCCCTGGGATGTAGCAGAGGCCAGCATTTCAACCGAAGACGGTTTTATCAGGCTGGATCTTCCCCGGGAAAAGATGGGCCGGCTGGATGGTTCCCGACTTTATCTGCTGGTGGGAGCCTTCGACCCCTTTGGTGAGGATTATTTCAGGGGAATCAGGCAGTATCCCAGCAACTGGTCCTTTTATGCTGCCCAGGAAGTCAACCTCGACTATGCTCCCCGGGTTATCGATTACCTTCAGGAGGAGGAGGGAGCTCAGGAAGAGATTCTGGCTGATTTTGCAGAAGACTATCCAGAGATCAGCCCGGTTAAAATACCTGAACGAGAAGATCCCCTGCGGGAAAACTTTTTTCTGCTGGTCGCTCTGGGTTATCTCACGGCAGCAGCTATAATAATTTCAGCCCTAGAGTGGCTTATCTATAGAA
>PWFW01000053.1 GCA_003554225.1 Halanaerobiaceae bacterium
AGTCTTGCCACCTTTCTTTGGTTTGGTAATATTTTGGTCAGTGAACAACCTAAATATACACTAAACTGAGGGGGGTGGCAAGTTTTTACACTAAAAACCCCTGTAATATCAGGGTTTGACGAATGGTAAGGCTAATATTATTGACAATACGAATATATCTTAGGGGGTTTAAAAATGAAGCAGGGAAACAAATTCGGGGTGCATCGAGTACTGGAACCAAAGGGAGTTCTGCCCCAGCCGGCAGAAAAAATTGATAACACCATGGAAATCTATCACAATGAAATTTTAATCGAGGTGGAGACCCTTAATATTGATTCCGCCAGCTTTACCCAGCTTAAGGAAGAAGCCGGCGGGGATCTGGAAAAGATAAAAAAGCGGATGAAGGAAATTGTGGCCCAGCGAGGCAAACATCATAACCCGGTAACTGGCTCCGGAGGAATGCTGATAGGCAGAGTGGCTGAAATAGGTCCGGCCCTGCAGGACAGGGAAATTGAAGTGGGAGATAAAATTGCCACTCTGGTCTCGCTATCCCTCACTCCTCTCAGGATTGATAAAATTAAAGATATCAGACCGGAGATTGATCAGGTTGATATTGAGGGTCGGGCCATTCTCTTTGAAAGCGGCATTTATGCCAGACTTCCTCAAGATATGTCTGAGACTCTGGCACTGGCCGTTCTTGATGTTGCCGGAGCAGCTGCCCAGACAGCCAGACTGGTCAGGCCCGGGGATCGGGTGCTGATAATTGGAGCCGGTGGAAAATCCGGCATGCTCTGTCTGCATGAAGCCCGCAAGCGGGCCGGAGTTACCGGTCAGGTAATCGGTATGGGTCACAGCGATGCCAGCACTGCACGGATCAGAGAGCTGGGCCTGGCTGATGATATTATTCAGGCTGATGCTACCAATCCCCTGGAAGTTTATGATCAGGTCAAAGAATTAACCAGAGACCACCTGGCTGATGTGGTAATAAATTGTGTCAATATCAATAACACCGAGATGGCCTCTATTCTGCCCTGCGCTGAAGGTGGCAAAATTTACTTTTTTAGCATGGCTACCAGCTTTACCAAAGCAGCCCTGGGTGCAGAAGGAGTCGGCCGGGATGTCGAGATGATCATCGGTAATGGCTATACCAGAGATCATGATAAAATTTCTCTAGAAATTATACGGGAAAATGCCCAGCTGAGAGAAATTTTTGAAAGAATGTATACCAACTGAGGATTTCAACTATAATTTGGAGATAAATCTGAGAGCTAATTAAGCAAAGAGCGAGCAAACTTGATAAAACTGAAGGATCTGGAATGTTTTCTTAAGGAGGATCGATTATGGACAAAATTGTTGACAAAGAGAAGGTTAAAGGGTTATTTGCTGATGACCAGCGGCTCATGATTGGCGGTTTTATAGAATGCGGCTCGCCCCACAAACTGATAGATCTGCTGCTGGAAAGCGGAGGCAGAAACCTTACTCTGATCGGAAATGATACCGGTTTCGATGATCAAAAAGCAGGTCAGCTGGTGGTGGAAAAGAGATTGAGCAGGGTTATAGCTTCTCACATCGGCACCAACAAAGAAACCGGCAGGCAGATGAACAGTGGGGACCTGGAGGTTGAACTTGTTCCCCAGGGGACGCTGGTAGAGCAGATCAGAGCAGGGGGAGCCGGATTGGGCGGGGTTTTAACCCCTACCGGAATAGGGACCCCGGTGGCTGATGACAGCCGGATTATTGAGGTAGAGGGCAGAGAGTATCTGCTGGCCAAACCACTGCGAGCCGACCTGGCCCTCATTAAGGCCTGGAAGGCCGATAGCGCTGGCAATCTGCTCTATAGACATGCTGCCAGAAATTTCAATCCGGTAATGGCTATGGCCTGTGACAGGGTTGTGGTGGAGGCGGAAGAGATCGTTCCCGCAGGAGAAATTGACCCCAACCAGGTTGTGACTCCGGGAATTTTTGTCGACTATATTTTGCAGAATGGAGAGGAGGAGTGAACCAGTGTCTGAAATCAGAGAGAGAATTGCCAGGCGTATTGCTCAGGAACTTGAGGATGGAGATCTGGTTAATCTGGGAATAGGTATGCCAACCATGGTAGCTGACTATATACCCGATAATGTTAGGGTGATATTCCAGTCTGAAAATGGCTTTGTGGGAATGGGCCCCCGTCCCCCTAAGGGGGAGGAGGATCCGGATCTGGTTAATGCCGGCAGTGAACCGGTAACTATAAAAACCGGAGGGGCATTCTTTGATTCGGCTACCTCCTTTGCCATCATACGGGGCGGTCATCTTGATGCTACTGTGCTGGGAGCACTGCAGGTGGATCAGCAGGGAAATCTGGCCAACTGGAAAATCCCCGGCAAGCTTGTTCCGGGGATGGGGGGAGCCATGGATTTAACGGTGGGAGCCCGCCGGGTTATTGTTGCTACCACTCACACTACCAGGAAAGATCAGTCTAAAATTCTCCCGGAATGCACCCTACCCCTAACTGCTAAAGGCGAGGTTGATCTGATTGTAACTGAGATGGCGGTATTCAGGGTGACCGATCAGGGTCTGTTGCTGGAGGAAATAGCTGAAGATTCGTCTCTTGAGGAGATTAAAGAGAAAACTGCTGCCAATTTTTCTCTTGCTGAAGAGCTGAAAACCTTTGTTTGAAAAGATGCCCCTGATTCAGCAAAGCTAAATCAGGAAAATTCTTTTTTCGGGAGAACTCATATTACATTAAAGAGTCTAGAATTATCAATTCCAGCACCTGGAGGAGGAATAAAATCATGACCAAGAATGAGGGTATCCGTAATATAATGCCCGGCTTGAAATTTTTAAGTTCAGAGGCGGTAGAGGAGATCTATCACCGGGCCTTAAAAATTTTGGAGGAGACTGGAGTAAAATTTTACTGCTCCAGGGCTCTGGATATCCTGCAGCAGGGAGGAGCTGATATCAATTACTCCACCCGAACTGCAAGATTTCCTCCTGAAATGGTCAGAGAGGCCCTAAAGACTGCTCCTTCCCGGATCATGCTTTATGATCGGGAAGGTAAAGAAAGCCTTGTTATTGGAGAAGATCAGAGTCATTTTGTCCCAGGCTCTGCTGCCCTGAATATTCTGGAATCCGATGGTGCAACCCTGAGAAGAGCCCGGGCAGAGGATCTGGGTAGGAT
This sequence comes from Halanaerobiaceae bacterium, assembly GCA_003554225.1. Lineage (GTDB taxonomy): Bacteria > Bacillota > Halanaerobiia > Halanaerobiales > Halarsenatibacteraceae > T1SED10-84. The sequence goes on from PWFW01000053.1 coordinate 3,140, forward strand.
TTCCCGTTTGAATGACAGCCTGGCAAATATTACACTGCAGTCCAGCGCTGTGGTGCTGGATGATGTTCCCGATAGGGTAGGGGACTGCTATCGACTCTACCTGCTGTTGAAAAACTCCTCCAAGCCTATCATCACCGGGGCCTTCAGCCGAAGGGGGATAGAGGATATGCAGCAGCTTCTGGCTTCAGTCTCCGGGGGAGAGGAGGAGCTGCGGAAGAAGCCCAGAGCTGTTTTTGATGTCTGTCCCTCTCCACCCTTGAAATGGAGTGAAATTAGTTCTCACAATATAATTGACTGTGCTCGCTTAGGACTTCCACTAGAGCTGATATCTCTGCCTATGCCCGGGGCGGCCTCTCCGGTTACCCTGGCCGGTTCGGTTCTGCTTCATACTGCAGAGATTTTGAGCGGGCTGGTTCTGGCCCAGGCAGTCAACCCGGGGGCAGCAGTGATCTATGGTGGAGCTCCGGTTAATTTCGATATGAAGACCGGGACCACTCCAATGAGCGCTGTGGAGGCTTCGATGATCGGGGCCGGCGCTTCTCAACTCGGCAGATATCTGAAACTTCCCACCCAGACCTTTGCCTGTTTAAGCGATGCCAAAATAGTCGATGCTCAGGCCGGTCTGGAAACGGCAATCAGCGGAACCATTGCCAGTCTGGCCGGAATAGATTTGATTTCAGGCCCGGGGATTCTTGATTTTGTTGATACCTTCAGTCTGGAGAAGCTGGTCATCGATAATGAAATTTGCGGGATGAATCAGAGGCTGAGGAGGGGAATTGAGGTCGATGAAGAGAGACTGGCTGCTTTTTTAATTTCGGAACTTGGTCCTGGAGGAGATTATCTCAGCAGCGAGCATACTCTAAAGTTTTTCCGCCAGGAAAGCTATTTTCCTGGAGAGGTTATCGACCGAAGTTCCCGGAGCGAGTGGTCAAGTCAGGGGAGAAGTTCAATCTTCTCCAGAGCCAGGGAGATTACAGCTGAACTAATTTCTTCTCAACCAGCTAATCCACTGGCTGAGGAGAAACAGCAGAGATTATCCCGGGCGCTGTCTAAAATTAAAAGAGAATATAACCTGGGTGAGCTGCCCGAGGAGTAAGGGTATCAGATCTCAGTCTGCAGTAGATTTTTTGCTGGGACAGGAGGGAATCTAAAGATTGAGTTAATATCTCTCTAAAGGATATATATACTTAACAACTTTGAAAAGGAGGTGATTGCTATGACCAATAGAAGTATTAAGGCCGGTTCTTTAAGGCTGGAAGGGCTCAGCTTTGAAATTCTCTCGGAAAGTGAAATGGCTGAAATCCATCGGGCTACTCTTGAGGTTCTCCGGGAAACCGGTCTGAAGATAACCTCGAAGAAAGCCCGAGAGATTTTGCAGGAATCCGGGGCAGAAGTTGACAACAACCGGGAAATTGTCAAATTTCCCCATCACCTGGTAGATAATGCTATTCAAGCAGCTCCAGAGCAGATTCTGCTGGCCGGCAGAAATCCAGAATATGATGTAGCAGTAGGCGGTAACAATGTCTATTTTACCAACTTTGGTTCGGGGATTAATATCGTTGATACGGTTAATGGTGAACTTAGAAAAACCACTAAGAAGGATGTGGCAGATACAGCCAGGATAGTAGATTACCTATCGGATATTGATGTTTACTCTCTGGCAGTGACTGCACGGGACTGCCCCGAGGATGCCGTGTATCTTCACGCTACCGAAGCCTATCTAAACAATACCAGCAAACACTGTCATGGATTTAGTGGAAAAAATTCCAGGGAATGTATTGCCATGGGAGCAGCTGTAGCAGGTGGTAAAGAGGAGCTGCGCCGCCGGCCAATAATATCGGCTGATGTCTGTCCGCAGAGCCCTCTTCAGCTCATGGCTGAGGGAGCTCAGGTGATTATGGATTGTGCTGAGGCTGGAGTACCGGTTACCATTCTTCCTGCTGCTATGGCAGGAGCTACCTCTCCTGTTACCCTGGCTGGAACTCTGGTGGGTCATAATGCCGAAGTGCTGGCAGGTTTAACCCTGGCCCAGCTGGTTGAGGAGGGCGCTCCGGTAATGTACGGCAGCTCAACTACAATGTACGATGTTAAGGAGAACATTGCAGCAGTCGGTTCTCCGGAGCTGGCCCTCTGCAGCGCAGCACTGGCCCGGATTGCCCGATATTATAAGCTGCCTTCCTATCTGGCGGGAGGATAGGCTGACAGCAAGCTATCTGACCTTCAGGCCGGTCAGGAGAAGGATCTTACCAGCCTGCTGCCAGCTCTGGCAGGTGCTAATCTGATCTACGGTCCCGGGATGCTGGACTCCGGTAACACCTTCAGCTATACCCAGCTTCTGCTGGATAATGAAACGATCAGGATGATCAGGAGAGCTCTTAAGGGCATCGAGATCTCGGATATATCTCTGGCAGTGGACCTATTTAAGAAAGTAGGGCCCGGGGGGCACTTTTTGGCAGAACAGCACACCATAGATCATATGCACCGGGAGCAGGCCCGCTCGGATTTCTTTAACCGTCAGGTCCGGGACAGCTGGGAAAAATCAGCGGGAGAGGATGCTGCCACTCGAGCCGGGAAAAGAGCCCGGGAGATTTTACAGGATTATCAATCAGAGCCCCTGGACCGGGATGTTCAGCAGAGATTAAGTGAGATTGTAGCAGCTGGAGAAAAATAATAAGCCGGTAAGTACCAGGAAGATAGCAGCTGAGAATAGGGCTTAAAAGGATGCAGAGACATCCTGTAGAAGCATATTTTTTAGCTGTTTTATCTCTATCTGGTTTATGGTCGGTGAAATTTCCTGGTATTTGCAGTAAAAAAATAAAATCAGAGAAAGGAGTCGATATATTTGTTCAAGACAAGAATGGGCAGCGGCAAATCGATTGAGATGAGCCGGGAAGAAATACAGTCTGATATTGAAAAGGGGGTGGAGGCTGCCGTTGAAAACGGGGGAGTTGATCCCCTGGCACCGGATGAGATTGAACGCCTGGTAGAGCTGCACTGTATTCCAGCTAAGTTCATCGGGATTGAGCGGGGAAAGGAACTGGTCACGACCTTTGACGGTGGATCGATCAAACTTAAACGGCTTGATATTTCGCTGGGCAGAATAGTTGATGCCCAGATCTTTGAACGGGTATTATGCACCGACAGCGCAGAATTTGCCCATGTGGATTACAGCTTCAAACCCATCAAACCGATAGTTGACAGCGAGCAGATTGAGTTTAA
>PWFW01000277.1 GCA_003554225.1 Halanaerobiaceae bacterium
TATCGCCTTACAAATCAAGCAGTCCGGGTACCGGTTTAACTGTAATAATGGATTTATCCTGATCAATATTCAGGATAATTTCACGGGCAGCTGGAATCTGGTAATCTTTATCGTCCCCAGAAACAATAAATACATCGGTACCGGTATCGGTGCGAATCTCGCGAAGCTCGCCCAGTTCCCGTCCGGTATCGGTTACCACCTTCATGCCCTTCAACTGATAGATATAGTAATTATCAGCTGGCAGTTCCGGCAGTTCCTTCTCGGGAATGCTGAGAAAGCTGTCTCGAACATCCTCTGCCTCGGCCAGGGAATCAATTCCCTCCAGCTTGAGCACAATGAATCCCTTATGCTCGCGAACTTCCTCTACTTCCAGGAGCCTGTTGCCCTCCCGGCTTTCCAGAATTACCTTGTCAAGATTGAAAAATCGCCGGGTATTATCGGTCATGGGGACAACCCTGAGATGCCCCTGATTTCCCTGATAGCGAACTATCCTGCCGATAACAATGAGATCTTCGAGATTGTCCTTGTTTTTGTTCAGATCGCTGTTATCCACTGCCATCACCGACCTCTGTTATTCAATATCAAGAATGGCTTTTTTATCTGCTTTGGTAGCAGCAGCTTTAACCACAGTTCTGATTGCCCGGGCAATTCGACCCTGTCGGCCGATCACTTTACCCATGTCTTCATCAGCTACCGAAAGTTTTATCCGGACGCTCTTCTGCCCTCTTTCCTCGCTGACTTCAACCTGATCAGGATTATCAACTATGGAACGGGCAATTACTTCAACAATTTCCTTCATAGAGTCAACCTCCTTTAATTGGCTTCTCCTGTATGCCTGGCCCAGACGCCAGTATCTTTGAGGAGACTGCGCACGGTATTAGAAGGGCGGGCACCATTTTTCAGCCATTCCAGTGCCTTTTCCTCATCTATTCTTACCTCGGAAGGCTGCTTGGTGGGGTCATAAAATCCAATCTCCTCAACAAACCTTCCTGTAGGAGCATTGCTGGAATCTGAAACGATCAGTCTGAAAGCAGCATCCCGTTTTTTCCCGATACGCTTGAGTCTAATTTTCAGAGCCATACTTACACCTCCTTCTTTCATAGATCTTTTGACATTACCGCCTCTTAAAGTGTTCTTTCATAGAACTTTTGACATTACCATTTGGTCTAAAACAACCATAATCAATTGTATTTAAGCTGAAAAATATATTTACAATATAAACCGCCATGCCCCTCTGGGACACAACAATAGATGAAAATACAACAGCATATTTTCAAAGTAAACCGCCATGCCCCTCTGGGACACAACAATCGTTATCTTTTTACTTCATTTTTTCTGGTCATTTTCTCTTACGTGGAGAAAATGTATGTGTAATGTGTCTGAAAACTTCGATTTTGATAAATTCCGTCCCTTGATGGCAGTTGATGGCAGCTAATGTCAGCTAAACCTATCAAGAAAGGTTCAATAACCGATAACCCGTTCAATTCAAGAAATGCAGCTCAATTCATAAAGGGGAGTTTGAAGCCTCGGCCTCGTCCTTTACCTTTCTGGGAACCCATCTGCTTCATCAGCTTGCGGGTCTGTTTGAACTGCTTTAAGAGCCGGTTAACTTCCTGGACGCTGGTTCCGCTGCCGCTGGCAATCCGCCTCCGGCGGCTGCCGTTAATTATATCGGGATTGCGGCGCTCTTCTTTGGTCATGGACTTTATAATTGCCTCGATATAATCGAGCTGCTTATCATCCATCTGCATGTTCTTAAGCTGTTTGGCTCCGCTCAGACCGGGAATCATGCCCATTATCTCATCAATTGGTCCCATGTTGCGGACCTGATCCAGCTGATCCAGGAAATCCTCCAGGGTAAACTTATCCTTGCGGAGTTTTTCCTCCAGCTTCTTGGCCTTTTCGGCATCGATGGTCTCCTCGGCCTTCTCGATCAGGCTTAAGACATCGCCCATCCCGAGAATTCGAGAGGCCATCCGATCGGGATGAAAGGGTTCCAGGGCATCAAGTTTTTCGCCAACCCCGGCAAATTTAATAGGCTTACCGGTGACTTCCTTAATCGAGAGAGCTGCACCACCGCGGGCGTCGCCATCGAGCTTTGTCATCAGCATACCGTCGATTCCGAGCTTTTCATTAAAGTTTTCGGCCACATTAACGGCATCCTGACCTGTCATGGCATCAACCACCAGCAGAGTCTCATCGGGCTCCACTTCGCCCTTAATCCGGCTGAGCTCAGCCATCAGCTCCTCATCAATATGAAGCCGACCGGCAGTATCAATAATGATAATATCATTGCCGTTTTTCTCAGCAGAAGAGACTGCAGCTTTAACGATATCAACCGGGTCATTATCGCTGCCCATCTGGAAAACATCAACTTCCAGTCTGCCGGCTAAAACCTCCAGCTGCTGAATAGCTGCCGGCCGGTAGATATCGGCGGCTACCAGCATGGGATTCTTACCCTTATGCTTGTAATGGCGGGCCAGTTTTCCAGCCGAAGTGGTTTTACCGGAACCCTGCAGGCCGACCAGCATTATCACAGTCGGAGGGCTTTCAGAAAGTTCCAGTCCCTGGTGTTCTCCGCCCATCAGCGAGGTGAGCTCTTCATTGACGATCTTGATAACCTGCTGACCGGGGGTCAGACTTTCCATGACCTCTTTACCGACAGCCCGCTCTTCAATCCGGCTGACAAAGTTTTTGACAACTTTATAGTTGACATCGGCCTCCAGCAAAGACATCTTGACTTCTCTCATAGCCGATTTGACATCATCCTCGGAAAGTTTGCCCTTGCCTTTGAGTTTTTTAAAGGTATCCTGTAGTTTTTCAGCTAATCCTTCAAAAACCATGCTTTAACCTCCTATAGGCAGCCGGTGATTTTCTCCACCGCCTGCAGTAATTCCTGACGGTCTGCCTCGGTCAGGGGTCTGTCATCCTGGAGACGGCTGCGGAGAAAGTCAGCCTGCTCCTGCAGACCGCGGTAGCTGGCCAGAAGGCCCAGCTTTTTCTCATACTGCTGCAGCTGATTTTCGGCCCGCTGCAGGTGATCATGTACTCCCTGACGGCTGATATCAAGATTTTCAGCTATCTCGCTCAGCGAAAGATCGTGATAGAAATAATACTTCATGATCTCCTGCTGTCTTGCAGTCAGCAGTGAGCCGTAAAAATCAAATAATTTGCTGATGGTGATTGTCTTTTCTAACAAAAAAATCACCCTGTAGTGTTAAGTGTTTTACCTTTACAGGGGACATTATAACTGATATTAAGCTGGCTGTCAAGAGTAAATGTTTAAGAAAATGTCGAGGATTTACTGAAAAAGCCAGTTGCTGAAGTTTAACTGATAAAGGCCAAAAGTCGAAAACTAGCTGTAAAAACAATTTGCCGAAAATCAATTTAAAATTAACAGTGAGTTAAATGAAAAAAATAACCGTAAATTAGTTGAAATAATAATCTGCTGTGAGTTAATTGGAAAAACAATTGCTGAAGTTTAATTGCTGGAAAAAAGGGCTTCGACAAATTTTTCCGGGTCGAAATCCTGTAAATCAGCAGCTCTTTCTCCGACTCCGATCAGGCGGATGGGCAGCCCCAGTTCTTTTTTAATGGCCAGTACAATGCCGCCCCGGGCGGTGCCATCCAGCTTGGTCAGGGTTATGCCGTCGATAGAAACTGCTTCATTAAATATTTTGGCCTGATTTAAGGCATTCTGTCCGGTGGTAGCATCCACTACCAGCATAACTTCCACCGCTTCCTCGCCAGCTTCCCGTCCGATAACCCGGCGGACTTTCTTGAGCTCCTCCATCAGGTTCTTCTGGGTGTGAAGCCGTCCTGCGGTATCTACAATCAGCAGATCGGCCTCCCGGGAATTAGCTGCCTGAACGGCATCGTAAGCAACTGCTGCGGCATCAGCGCCTTCGCTCTGGGAAATGACATCGGTATTCAGGCGGCGGCCCCATTCCTTGATCTGATCAATCGCTCCAGCCCGGAAGGTATCTCCAGCAGCCAGCAGCACCTTTTTACCCTGCTTCTGATAGCGGTGAGCCAGCTTGGCAATGGTTGTCGTTTTTCCGGCACCATTTACCCCCACAATCATGAGAACCTTAAGGCCCTCCCAGGGTTTGAGAACCTGATCGTTTTCTCCCAGGATATTTCGAATTTTTTCCTGAAAAACCTGGTAGAGCTCTTCCGGCTCGGTAATTTCCTGCTCCTCTACTTCCTGTTCCAGGTCGGAAATCAGATCCAGCGTTGCCTTAACCCCCACATCTGCCTGGATCAGGGTCTCCTCCAGCTCTTCATAAAATTCCTCATCTATTTTGCTGCGGCTGAAAACCGAGCTGACTTTATCGACAAAACCCTGACGGGAGCGGGCCAGCCCCTCCTTAAGGCGCTGGAAAAAGCCCTTATCCACCTCTTCTTCATCCTGGAGAATTCTATCGGCTTCATCCTGTTCAGCTTGATCCTGCTTAACTTTATCCTGATCAACCTGGTCCTGCTTAACTCGATCCTGCTCTGCTCCCCCTTGCTTAACTCGATCCTGCTCAAGATGATCCTGCTCTGCTCCCTCTTGCTCAAATCTATCCTGCCTGGCTTCCTCTTTTTTATCCCCTGTTTCCTCATTTTTATCCTTTATTTCAACTTCAATATTTTTTGTTTCTTCATTTATTCTTTCCTCTTTTTCTTCAGTTCTGCTGGTTTCAGTTTCTTTATCCTTCTCTTTCTCTCTCTCTTCGATCCTCTCAGCATCTTTTTCTGTGATCTGTTTATCATCTTTGCTTGCGCTTTGATCATTATCTTTCTCCTGGTTCTCCTCTTTATCTTTTTCCTGTCCTTTCTCTCTATCTTGTTTCTTCTCTTTATCCTTATCTTTATCGCGTTTGAAAAAATCAAAGATCGGCATACTCAACCTCCTTCATCTCCAGCTGACTGCAGATATCGGTAAATTCCTGGGCTATCTTATAGCGGCGCTTGCGCAGCTGCGCCTCTTCTTCGGGGTTGTCAACCTCAAAAAACTTCTGCTCCAGCTCTTCATTTTCATCGGCCAGTCTAAATAATTTATCATTGGGACCGATGGCCATGACACCCTTGATTTCGCCCTTCTCATTATGTCCGACGGCAACAATGGGACGACCCCACATGCCGGGACCGGCCATGGCATCGCTCATATGCATAACTCCCGATCCTCCGGGATGGGTATGAACAATGGCGGTATTAAGGGGAATCAGCTCGGTATAGGCCTCTCTGAGAGAGCGGTTATTGATTTTCTTATAACTGGAAGCCATCAACCTTGAGGGGATATAACCCATTCCTCCCACAACTATCTCGCTGCAGCGGGTAATGTGGCCCTCCTGATCAATTTCACCAAAGGCTGCCACCTCCCGGCCGGGCTCAACATCAAGCGATTTATCTACCAGTTCCCGGGCAAAGCTCTTCTCCAGGGAATATAACTTCTGGCGGGGAATCCGCCAGCCTGCCTGACAGCGCTGTACCTTTTGAACCTCTGATTTTTTTGTTTCTACCAGAGGTAGTTTTTCTGAAATCTCAAGAAATTTAAGGCGAAGGCGAGCTATTTTTTTCAGTGCTTCCTTCTCTTCTTCCATGGTTTTAGCGGCCAGAGAATCCAGCTGGGCTTTTTCGGAACGGGTGGCCAGCTCAAAATGCCGCTCTTCGGGATACAAAATGCCGATTCCAGCTACCTGCTGGTGTTTGACTCCAATTTTCACCACCGGCAGATTAAAGACATTGATCGCTCTGGTGTTGACCACAATCCCGGTCTGACCGGGGTCGGTGGCCAGATAAACTGCATTCTCCGGCAGAGAATTTATCATCTCCAGCAGAGAAACAGAGCTGTGATGAGAAATGTCATCCAGCAGCTTGCGGAAGGGCAGTCCAGAAACTCCCCCATCGGTCAGATGATTATAGCTTGATATTATTCCCTCACTGTCTACATAGCCTATGGCTCCCACCGCTCGACCCTGACTTAAGAGATTACCGCGGGAAACCAGCCTATTTACTACCTGGGTACTGATGCCCTGAATCCGTTCTTCCTGCAAAATTTTTCCTCCCTGGTTGACTGGTATTAATGCTTTTAATTTTCCTGATGTTTATTGTCCTGATGATAACTTTTCTACTATCACGAAAACATATCTCGAAAACAGTTTTTTGCTTTATCAGATAAACCGCCATGCCCCTTCAGGACACAAAAATAGATGAAAATACAATTGCAAGTTTTCAAGAAAAACAGCTCTGCTCCTCTGTGATGCAATAATAAATAACCTGCTGGCACCCAATAATCTGCCGACTCCTAAATAACTCCTGAGCCGACTCCTATATAA
>PWFW01000203.1 GCA_003554225.1 Halanaerobiaceae bacterium
CTTCCTTGAGCTCAATCCCGGCATCATCACTCATGGCCTGAAAAAGGTCATAGCTCTGATAGGCAATGGCTTCCAGAGTAGCCCTGATGATGTGATTTTTGGTGGTGGCCCGGGTGATTCCGACAATAGTTCCCCGGGCTTCAGGATTCCAGTGAGGTGCTCCCAGGCCAGTAAAGGCCGGTACAACATAAACTCCATTGGTGTCTTCAACTTTACGGGCAAAATAGTCGGAGTCGGCGGCATCTTCAATCAGGTTAAGTTCATCCCTGAGCCATTGAATCGCCGAGCCGGCATTAAAAATACTTCCCTCCAGGGCATAGGTTATTTCATCACCAATCCCCCAGGCGATGGTGGTCAGGAGACCATTATTTGAAATATAGGGCTGCTGACCGGTATTCATCAGCATAAAGGCCCCGGTACCATAGGTAGTCTTGGTCAGACCCTTTCGGAAACAGGCCTGGGCAAAGGGGGCAGCCTGCTGGTCACCGGCAATCCCGGCTACGGGAATCTTCTCTCCCTGAAAAAGGCTGTCAGCGGTGGTGGTGTAGACTTCACTGCTGGAACGCACCTCCGGGAGCAATTTACGGGGCACTTCCAGAATTTCAAGCAGCTCCTGATCCCATTTAAGCTCATGGATATTAAATAGCAGAGTCCGGGATGCATTGGTATAATCAGTAACATGACAGCTGCCTCCACTGAGCTTCCAGATCAACCAGCTGTCGATTGTGCCAAATAACAGCTCTCCTCTCCGGGCCCGCTCCCGGGCTTCCGGAACATTATCCAGCAGCCATTTGATCTTGGTTCCTGAAAAATAGGGGTCGAGAACAAGCCCGGTTTTCTCCTGAAAGGTTTCCTGATAACCCTGCTCTTTTAACTCCTGACAGATATCTGCCGTCCGGCGGCACTGCCAGACAATGGCATTATGAATGGGCTTTGAGGTCTTCTTATCCCAGATGACAGCGGTTTCCCGCTGGTTGGTTATGCCTATTCCAGCTATCTGTTCAATTTCAATTTTGGCTTCTTTGATGGCAGAAGCTATAACCTCTCTGGTGGAATTCCAGATATCTTCGGGATTGTGTTCCACCCAGCCTGAGCGGGGATAAATCTGGCGAAATTCCTGCTGCGACTTTCCCACAACCTGACCTTCCCGGTTGAAGATCATGGCTCTGGTGCTGGTGGTTCCCTGATCTATTGCCAGAATATAATCTTTAGCCATGAAGAATCACTCCATTATTTATAATCTTTTCAGGGCGATAATAAGCTCAATCTCATCAGCAGCATCTTCAATTATATCTGAGATATTGGCCATCATGGTAAGAAAATCACGGTAGAGAGACTTCAGGCCGAAGCTTAAATCCTCTCTCCGGGACAGTCTATCAATTAACTCTCTTTCCAGATTATCAATCTGAGATTCCAGCGAGCCAATCTCATTGACCAGCTCAAAGGCCCTTTGATTATCATCAAAAACATAGCCGATAGCCTTCTCCAGCATTTCAAACTGCCTTTCAGTGATCTCCAGAATCTCCAGCAGTTTTTGCTGGCCCACCTCGGTAATATCCATGGACTGCAGCACAACATAGTCCAGAGAGCTTTCAGAATAATCGGCAACTTTGTCGGTAAACTTCAACAGATTTAAAAAATCCCGTCTGGTGTTGGGGATTAGAAACCGTTTTTCAATTAAAAGCCTGACGATCTTTCGTCTGACTTCATCGGCTTCTGTCTCCAGTTTCTGGACTTCATCTCTCATGGCAGAAACTTCTTCGGTATAACCCTGAGCAATATAAAGTTTCATGGCTTTAACATAGCTCTTCAGACAGGAGCGGACAGTATGGGAGTGTTCGTTATAAAGTTCAATCAGCTGTTCTGAGTCCCCCAGTAAATCCTTCATCTTTATCCTCCTCAATTGTAAACTTTATTAATCTAAATTATTAATCCCCCTGCAGGTATTATATTTCTCTGCTATGTAAAATTTTAGCAGGCTATCTTCAGGCATGCTGGAGAAAAAATAAAAATGAGTTCATATGTCTATATAAGGTCATAAAATTGGCTCTGCCCCTTTAGGGGACAGAGCGGCAGGCAAAATGCTATTCCTCTTCCAGATTCATGGGCTGATTACAGCAGACCAGCTCTCCTCCTCCAACCTCGAGAACCTTAACCAGATTACCACAGACACCACAGCGATAAACTTCACCTTCTTTTCTAACAGCCATTAGCATTACCTCCTTAAATGGTAAAGTATTTTACTTTAAAAATAAATCTCCCTGTTAAAGCAGGCCAGAGTCAAATTTTATTAAATATTTTTATTTTTTGCGGATTTCTGCCAGCCCCAGACTGAAGGGGGGATCTACAATGCCAGCCTCTGTGATAATTCCGGTGATATTTTCAGCCGGGGTTATATCAAAGGCTGGATTGTAAACATTAATTCCTTCAGGAGCAATCCTTTCCCGGCCAATAACTTTAATTTCTTCCGGACCTCTCTCTTCAATAGCTATGGCCGAACCCATCTGTATCTGATAATCAATGGTTGAGCGGGGAGCAGCAATGTAGAAGGGAATATTATGAATCCGGGCAAGTTCAGAGAGAGTATAGGTGCCAATCTTGTTGGCGGTATCTCCGTTTGCTGCTATTCTATCAGCGCCTACCACCACTACATCAATTTTATCCTGCTGCATGAGAAATCCCGCCGTGCTGTCAGCAATCAGAGTAGCAGAAATATTTTCCTCAACCAGCTCAAAGGCTGTCAGCCGGGCACCCTGCAGACGGGGGCGGGTTTCGGTGGCATAGACATGGATGTTTTTATTCCTGCGGACAGCCTCTCTGATAACCCCCAGAGCAGTTCCATAATCTACAGTTGCCAGGGCGCCTGTGTTGCAGTGAGTTAAGATATTGGCATTCTGGGGGATTATTTTTTCGCCGTAGGAAGCCAGTTCTTTGTTGGTTTCAATATCCTGGCGGGCAATATTATTTGCTTCCTTTTCTAAAATTCTTAACAGGGATTTGCGGTCTTTATATCTGCTGGACCTTAAAAGTTTCAGCATTCTGCCGGTTGCCCAGGTTAAATTTACAGCTGTAGGGCGGGCCTGATTAATTTCCTTAACTGCCGATTCTACCTGAGCCATTAATTCGCTGGAACTGAGATCCTGAAACTCCAGGGCAGCCAGATAAACTCCATAGGCTCCGGTTGCTCCGATAGCAGGGGCGCCCCTGACTACCATTTTTGAGATCGCCTCAATAATCTGTTCATAATTTTCAGCCCGGTAATATTCAACTCTTTCCGGCAGCTTGCGCTGATCTAAAAGTATTAAGGCATCTTCTTCAAACTCCATAGTTTTATATTTCATTAAACAGACCTCCCTGCTTTAATAATTTGCTATTTTCCGGTATGTCCAAAACCTCCATCTCCTCTTGCTGTCTCTTTAAGATCCTTAACCTCCTGCCAGCGGACTCTTGCCACCTGCTGAATAATCAGCTGAGCTATTCTATCACCCTGCTGAATTTCAAAGGCACTGCTGCCGTGGTTGATGAGAATAACACCTATCTCTCCGCGATAACCGGGATCGATCACCCCATCAGCATTTAAAACAGTCACCCCGTGCTTTAAGGCCAGACCGCTGCGGGGATAGACAAAACCGGCATAGCCAGGAGGAATGGCAAGAGAAATTCCGGTTTTTATCAGCTTATATTCTCCGGAGTGAAGAGTTTCAGCCTCTGCTGAAAAAAGATCGAGACCGGCATCCTCTTCCCCGTGCTGATATTCCGGAAGAGGGATGGATTTATCCTTCCTGGTAATTTTGATTTCAAGCAAAAGTTCCACTCCCTTCAGCATTCATAAATCCAGAACAGTTAAATAATCCGGGAATTTAATCCAGTGGTTTATTTCATAAAAACATGATTTCCTATTGTCACCAGAACCTCCCTGCGGGAGGTCCATTCCCGATCGGTGGCCTTATCAGGATTATAGAAAAACAGAGCTCCACCGGTAGGGTCCTTTCCATTGAGGGCATCCCGGGCAGCATTTCTGGCACTGCTGTCGGCCTCTAGATAGATCGAGCCGTCCTGAACCGGAGTAAACTGTCCCGACTGATAGATTACCCCTTCAATACTGTCAGGAAAATCAGGAGAAAGAACGCGATTGATTATAACAGCTCCCACTGCTACCTGACCGGTATAGGGCTCTCCCCGGGCTTCTCCGTAAATAGCTCTGGCCAGGAGATCAAGTTCTTCAGAGCTGAGAGAGCGTGATAGAGCCTGACGCTGACTTAAATTGCGAACAGGTACGGTAATGGTCTCCCCAGCCCGCAGCGCACCGTTATTAAGATTATTTAAAGCTTCCAGAACTCCAATAGAGGTGTTAAACTCCCGGGCAATATCATAGAGGGTATCCCCGGGAGAAACATGATAGCTGATTAGTTCATCATCAGCAATATCATCTATTTCAGGTGCCTCCCCCTCAGGATTGATTCTAACAGCATACTGCTGAGTAAAATTAAGACTAAAGTCTTCCTCCCGGCTGAAGAGTCTCTGATTAAAATTTCTCCCGGGATCCTGGCCTTCAGGATCTGGTATTATCAGCTCCTCTCCTGCTCTTAAGTTTTGGGAGCTGGTAATATCATTAATTTCTCTGAGTTTATCAGTTGAAATATTATAGCTGGAAGCTATTTCAGAAAGAGAATCTCCCCGCTGAACAACATATACCAGCTGGAAATCTGCAGTTAGAGCTGTCGCAGCCAGAGAAAATAGGAAAAGCAGGGCAAGCAGGATGGCTGTATTCAATTTTATTATCTTCTTCGATCTCATAGAGAGAAAATACCTCCTAAAAAAAGCAACAAAAAGTTCTTAAATATCTTCCTGCCAGTAATACCAGGTTCCAATCGGTTCGAATCAATGTTACCAGAAAGTTCCCCTTAAAGGATATAATAAGGAATATCAACATTTTAATTGGGAGAGTTAAACATGTTGACTAAGATAGGTGCAGGCTAAATTTCTGTTGTTTAAATTCTTCATCAAGAACTAAATTCCTTCATTATGCTGAATTTTAATTAAGATCAGGCCAGCTTTTAAGGATCTCACAGCCCTCCGGTAAGGAGTTTATAAATATTCTGCCGTAGGATTTTGTCCATAATCTTTTATCCAGAATTAAAACCTCTCCCCGGTCGTTTTTGTCTCTTATCAGTCTGCCAAAACCCTGCTTGAATTTTATCACAGCCTGCGGCAGGGATTCCTCCCAGAAGGGATTCTGCCCCCTGTCAGCCAGCAGTTCAGAACGGGCTGCAACCAGAGGGTCAGAGGGCACAGCAAAGGGCAGTTTCATAATAATGAGGCTGGAAAGAGCTTCACCTGGCACATCTATTCCCTCCCAAAAGCTGCTGGTTCCCAGCAGTATGGTTCCCTGCTGCCGGCGTAGTTTGTTCAAAATTCTGGTGCGGGGCTCCTCTCCCTGGGCTAAAATCTGGTAACCTCTGCTCTGCAGTCCGGACTGAATTTCTGCTTTCAGCTCCCTCAGCATTGCATAGGAGGTAAATAATACCAGAGCAGATCCTCCTCTGCCGGCCAGATATTTTGCTATCTTACCCTCAACTTCAGGAATAAAGTCCCGGGCTGCTGTCACAGGAATTTCCCGGGGAGCATATATCTTCACCTGGGAGGCATAGTCAAAGGGTGATTTTACCAGCAGGCTGTCAGCCTGCGAAAGCCCCAGTCTCTTGCGGTAATAGGAAAAACTGCCGTCAATTGCCAGCGTGGCTGAGGTCAGCACAGTGGTAGACATTCGGGAAAAAAGGATCTCCTGAAGAAAATCGTTTATCTCAAGCATCCCGTTTTTCTGACTGACATTATTATAGTTTTTTAAACTTTCCAGCCAGAAAACATAATTGCTTTGATGATCTCTAAAATTAAGATTTAAGTTCAGAGCTTCGCCAAACTCCGAAATCCGGGAAAGCAATCCTCTTATTTCAAAGTAAGGCTCTTCTCCTTCGTTTTGAAGGGCGTCCTCTTCACCATCCTGCAGCAGTTCAACGATATCTTTCAGATAGATTTCCAGGGAAGCCAGCAGGCTGAGAAGATTTTCTCCGCTATTCTGCCAGTCAAGCAGCTCCTGCTGGCTGAAGGTATCCTCCTCCAGCCGGATTTTGGTATCCTGATTCTGCTGCAGTAATTCCTCCAGTTCCTGTTGATAATTTTTACCGGCCTCGATGAGCTGCTGCAGCAGGGGCCAGATTTTCTGATCCAGCAGCTCTAAAATCTGAGAGCGGTGAGGAAAATCAATTTCATAGCTGTTATTTCTTAACCTAA
>PWFW01000066.1 GCA_003554225.1 Halanaerobiaceae bacterium
AATGGATATCGAATGGATATCAAAGAGATATCGAAGGGATTGAGAAAGGGGATATAGCTATTGTTCACTGCTGAAGATAAAAAATTTATGCAGAGAGCCCTGGAGCTGGCGGAGAAGGGTGCGGGGTTTGTCAGCCCGAACCCGCTGGTAGGAGCAGTTGTAGTCAAAGACGGAAAAATAGCAGGCGAGGGATATCACACAAAATATGGCGAGGCTCATGCCGAGCCTCAGGCTCTGGAGGAAGCCGGCAGCAGAGCCCAGGGGGCTGACCTTTATGTCAATCTTGAGCCCTGCAGTCATTACGGTAATACTCCACCCTGTTCCTTGAAATTGATTAATTCCGGGATCAGCAGAGTTGTTATCGCCAACCAGGATCCCAATCCGGTGGTGGATGGCAGCGGAATTGAGATGCTGAAAGCCAGGGGTATTAAAGTTGAAACCGGACTTCTGGAAGAAGAGGGGGAGAAACTTAATGAGGTCTTCTTTCTGGCCCAGAGGGAGGGAAGGGCCTTTATCAACCTCAAATCCGCCCAGACCCTGGATGGTTATCTGGCAGCGCCTGGTGGTGATGCTCGCTGGATAACCGGGCCTGAAGCCCGGAACTATGGTCACGGACTTCGCAACCGGCTGGATGCTGTGATGGTGGGAATCGGCACAGTGCTGGCTGATAATCCCAGGCTTACCGTGAGAGATTATCCCGGTGAAAGAAGCCAGCCTGCCCGGGTAATACTGGATCCCCAGCTTAGATTTCCCCTGGAAGCCAGGATGCTGAAGGAGAAGAAAGCAGGAGATGAAGCAGGAGATATTATTATTTTTACCGGGGAGAGAGAGGAAATTTTAAACTCTGAAGAGCTGAATAATTCTGCAGAGAAGAAGCTCAAACTGCAGAAACTGGAAGAGCAGCAGGGTGTCAGCCTGATCGAGCTGCCTCTGGACGAAAGGGGTTATTTCGAGCCTGAAGCTGTTGCCAAAATACTGGCAGGGCTGGATCTGATCGGTATTCTGCTGGAGGGTGGCAGTCAAATAAATTATTCTTTTCAGCGGGCAGGGTTAATAGATAAATACTATTTCTTTCTGGCTCCCAGATTGATGTCCGGCAGTGATGGTGTACCTGTCTTTCAGGGGCCTTCTCCCGGGAAAATTTCCCGGATTCAAAATCTCAATATTGCAGAACGAAGGCTTCTGGGAGATGATCTGCTGCTGGTTGCCTATCCTGGTAAAGAGGAGGAGAAGAGCTAAATGTTTACCGGAATCGTCAGAGAGATCGGCAGTTTAAAGAGCAGAAGGAGAAGCGGTGAAAGTTTTCAGCTTGTGATAAGAGCTGAGAAAGTTCTGGAAAACTCCGGCAGAGGAGACAGCATAGCCGTCAACGGGGTCTGCCTTACGGTTGTTGATGTTACCCGGGAGGGTTTTGCTGCTGATGTCATGCCGGAAACTTTAAAGAAAAGCAACCTGGGGGAGTTAAAGCCTGGAGATCCTTTGAACCTGGAACCGGCTCTGGGCGTTACTGATCTGCTGGATGGCCATCTTGTCTCCGGTCATATAGATGCCACCGGGACTTTACAGAAGATCACCGAAAAATCCCGTTCCTGGCTGGTGGAGGTCACCTATCCTCCAGAACTTGATAAGTATTTTATAACCAAGGGCTCGGTTGCCCTTAACGGCATCAGCCTGACCATTGTTGAAATAACAGGGAGCAGCCTTACAGTTTCTCTGATACCTGAGACCTGGTCAGCAACCACCTTTTCCAATTTAGAGATCGGAGCAAAAATTAACATTGAAGCCGATATGCTGGGCAAATATGTCGTTAAGACTACCGAAAATTATCTGCAGGGAGAGAGCGGCTCTTCCCGGGCCCAGAGCAGCGGTCTGACCAGAGAGGCCCTTAGAGAAAAAGGATTTATTTAAGGAAATGAGGAGGATATAAATGGATTCCATTGAATCAGCAATTGAGGATATCAAAGAGGGAAAAATGGTTATTGTGGTTGATGATGAGGACAGGGAGAATGAAGGTGATCTGGTGATGGCAGCGGAAAAGGCCACCACCCAGACTATTAATTTTATGATTAAAGAAGCCCGGGGGCTGGTCTGCACGCCTCTGGAAAAAGAGAGGCTGGAGGAACTGGAAATACCGCTGATGACAAGCCAGAATACCGATCCTCACGAAACGGCCTTCACCATCTCAGTCGATCATGTCTCCACCAGAACCGGAATCTCAGCAGAGGAGAGGGCCCGAACTATTCAGGAACTGGTTAATCCGGCCAGCGGACCTGAGGACTTCAATAAGCCCGGTCATATTTTCCCCCTGCAGGCCCGGAAAGGCGGAGTTTTAAGAAGGGCCGGACATACTGAAGCTGCAGTGGATCTGGCAAAGCTGGCAGGACTCAAACCGGCAGCAGTCATTTGTGAGATAATCAAGGATGACGGTACCATGGCCCGGCTGCCGGATCTGGAAGAATTTGCTGAAGATCATAATTTGAAGCTGATTTCCATTGCTGATCTGATTAAGTATAAGAAAAAGCGAGAGAAGCTGATCAAGCTGGAGGCTGAAGCTGAACTTCCCACCAAGCACGGCAAATTTGCTATTAAAGTTTATTCCACTCTGGTTGATAATCTGGAGCATGTGGCCCTGATCAAAGGAGAGGTCAAAAACGGCAGTGATGTTCTGACCCGGGTCCACTCCGAATGTCTGACCGGGGATGTGCTGGGTTCTCACCGCTGTGACTGCGGAGACCAGCTCAATACCGCCCTGGAGATGATTGCTGAAGAGGGGCGGGGAGTGCTGCTTTATATGAGACAGGAAGGCCGGGGAATCGGCCTGGCCAATAAAATAAAGGCCTATCATCTTCAGGATCAGGGTCTGGATACGGTGGAAGCCAATCTGGCCCTGGGGTTTCCAGCAGATCTAAGGGATTATGGAATTGGAGCTCAGATTTTAAGCGATCTGGGAATCAAATCAATCAGGTTAATAACCAATAATCCCAAAAAGCTAATTGGCCTTGAAGGTTACGGCCTCAAGGTTTCAGAAAGAGTTCCCCTGGAGGTCAATCCCACCCGGGATAATGAAAATTACCTTCAGACCAAAAAGGATAAACTGGGACATTATCTCCATCAACTGGAAGGGGCAGCCCATCAATTCAAACAGGAGGAGAAAGAAAATGACTAAAAACATTGAAGGACATCTATCAGGAGAAGGCCTAAAAGTAGGGATTGTAGTTTCGAGGTTTAATGACTTTATTTCCAGCAAACTCTTATCCGGGGCCAAGGATGCTCTCTTTCGTCATGGAGTTGCCGAAGAGGATGTCGAGGTGGCCTGGGTGCCAGGTTCCTTTGAAATTCCTCTGGTGGCCAAAAAAATGGCGGCCGGGGATAAATATGACGGAGTCATCTGTCTGGGAGCAGTAATCCGGGGAGATACTCCTCACTTTGATTATGTCTGTGCTGAAGTTTCCAAGGGTGTAGCCAGAGTGGGGCTGGAGACAGAGAAGCCGGTAATGTTTGGGATAATTACTACCGACACCATCGAGCAGGCCATTGAAAGAGCCGGTACCAAAGCCGGAAACAAGGGTTTTGATGCAGCGCTGGGTCTGCTGGAGATGGCCAATCTGCTCCGGGAATTTTAAATTCCGGCCATGGAGAAAAATATAACAGCCTGTATTGCTTTAAACGGCAAAATTGAGGAAGATCTGGATTTTTACCGCAGAGAGCTTAAGGATTGTGACCTGCTGATGGCAGCCGATGGGGGTTCCCGGCTCTTTGAACTTTTAAATCTGAGAATGGATCTCTTAATTGGCGATCAGGATTCTCTCAGTATAGCAGAGGTTGATTACTGGGAGGAGCGAGGTGCAGAAATAATAAAATATCCGGTGGCCAAGGATGAAACCGATCTGGAGCTCTGTTTAAAGCACTGTGCCGAGAGAGGTGCTGCCAGGGTTAAGATCCTGGCTGCTCTGGGTGGACGGATTGATCAGCTGCTGGCCAATATTTATCAGCTGGAATATGCCAGGGAATTCGGCATTAAGGCAGTTATTTCGTCGCCTGATCTGGAGATTGGGCTTGTTCAGGGAAGCAAATTATTTAAAAAGAGGCAGGGCTCCCGCCTTTCTCTGCTGGCTCTCGATCGGGAGGTCAGTGGACTTAAAATTTCCGGCTGTAAATACAATGTTGAGGATTTCAAACTTAAGCGCCACAAATCCCGGGGGATAAGCAACATTATCGAAGAAGAGCAGGCTGAAGTTAAGGCAGATCGGGGAAATCTGCTCTATATTTTATACAGAAAGATAGTGAATCAAGGTCAATAATAAGATTAATAATAAATTTCACTTATAATTTTCTTTATCTGTTTTTTTAAGGCAGGAGTCAGGGTTTATGAGATTACAGGGGAGGTAATAAACAATGGATATTTATCAGGAAGCTCTGGAAATGCACCGCAAACATCAGGGGAAGATCAGCGTGGAAAGCAAGGTGGAGGTTAATAACTCCCGGGATTTAAGTCTGGCCTACTCTCCCGGGGTGGCTGAGCCCTGCCGGGAGATTGCCAGAGATAAGCTCAACAGTTTTAAGTACACGGCCCGGGGAAATCTGGTGGCCGTGGTTTCTTCTGGAACGGCGGTTCTCGGTCTGGGAAATATCGGGGCGGAGGCTGCCCTGCCGGTTATGGAGGGCAAGGCTGTTTTATTTAAAAAGTTTGCCGGAGTAGATGCCTTTCCGCTCTGTGTTGACAGCACCGATCCAAATGAAATAGTCAATTTTGTGAAAATGATTGAACCGACCTTTGCCGGAATAAATCTGGAGGATATAGCTGCTCCAGACTGCTTTTATATTGAAAAGAAGCTGCAGCAGGAGACCGATATGGCGATATTTCATGATGATCAGCACGGCACTGCCATCGTTACCTATGCCGGACTGATTAATGCCCTGAAGCTGGTGGATAAGAAATTAAGCAGCTGCAAGCTGGTGATTAATGGTGCCGGGGCTTCAGCAACAGCCACGGTTAAGCTTTTAATCCAGGCCGGCCTCAAGGAAGAGAACATAATTATCTGCGACAGTCTGGGTGTAATCCATGAGGATCGGAGTCAGGGGCTGACCGAAGCCAAAAAAGAACTGGCCCGGCTTTCCAACCCCAGTAACCTCTATGGTGACCTGGCTGCTGCAGTCCAGGGTGCCGATGTATTTCTGGGGCTTTCCGTGGGAGAGGTTCTTTCTCAAAAGATGGTGAAAGATATGGCAAAGGATCCGATAATCTTTGCTCTGGCCAACCCAACTCCGGAAATAATGCCGGAAGCTGCCAGGGAAGCGGGAGCTAAAATTATAGCCACAGGCAGGTCGGATTACCCCAATCAGATTAATAATGTACTGGCCTTTCCCGGAGTATTAAAGGGAGCCCTGACGGTCAGATCCCGGGAAATTAATGATGAAATGAAGCTGGCAGCAGCCCGGGCGATTGCCGGTTTGGTGGAAAAACCCCGGGCTGAAAGAATAGTTCCCGAACCCTTTGAACCCGGAATAGCTGGAGAGGTGGCTCTGGCCACCGCAGAAGCAGCCCAGGAAACTGGAGCTGCCAGAATCCAGAAAAGCCGGGAGGAGCTGGTGAAGATAATGGAAGAGACAACTTTTTAACAACTGATAACCTGATATTATCTTGCCTAGAAGAGAAATCAATTTAATAAAATAAAATCAGTTATTTTGAGCATGTCTGTTTTTTTAAAGGGAGAAGATGATTAAGCGCTGGCCGCTCTGGTCAGCGCTTTAATTATTTACTGGGCAGTTTTATACTGATAATAATATGCAATTGTTAAGTTTGATGAAAAGAAAGAATGAATTCGATTTTTAATTTTAGATTTAAATTATTTATGGAAATTTATATTCAAAATGTATCGCATTTAACATACTTATATTTTTAATTAATCTAAAATTGACTTATTAAATAGATTTAATAATAAATAAATAAAATAAATGATTATAAATTTATCATTAGAAGAAAACATTACTGAATAGATAATTTAGTATTAGTACACAGGGTTTAGTTAAAAAGAAAAAATTTATTTTCGTATTGTGCTGAAAGAAAAGGGGTGGGAGACTTGAAATATTACACTTATAGGCCTTTAATTTTGCTTATATTAGCAATTTTAATAATAATGTTACATCCGATCTCTGTAAGGGCAGAAATATACCCAAGTTATGTGCTGCTTACAATCCGCTCCCGGGGAGAAATTATCGGCCAGGATGAATTTTTTGAACTGCTGGACAGAGATGATTATGTTCTGCTTCCCCT
>PWFW01000244.1 GCA_003554225.1 Halanaerobiaceae bacterium
AGCCATAACTTCCCCACAGGTCGCTCTCCCAGCGCCCCGGCATATATCCCCAGGCGGCGAAAGGTTCCTTGCCGTAGCCTGGCCCAGGTCTTCTGCTCCCCGAGCCATCCAATTCAAAACGCCTCTCTTCTGCGGTCGGGCAGGCGCGAACATCGTCAACTTCACCTACATAAGCACTTGTTGCCTCCTGCCAAGTAACACCTTTATCTACATGTCCCTCACCCAGATATCCTTCCCAGAAGCGACCGTCATAGTCAGCGCCATAGGCGGCCAGAGCAATTCCCCACTGTCGCAGATTACTCTGACAGACTGTGTTTCTTGCTATCTGTCTTGCACGGTTTAAGGCAGGCATCAAGATAGCCAGAAGCAATGCGATAATCGAGATTACCACAAGCAACTCTATCAATGTAAAGCCTTTTTTACGCATCTTTTGTTCCTTTCATGAGCGACTTTTGATAAGCTGCAAATCGCACAATACCGGCTTTTTTCCAACTTTCTTGTATTATAACATATCCGCCACCGAAAAAACGCAATCTTGTGCAAAAACACCGCACTTTTGGGAAATCCCCTTGTCACTCATACCGTCTCATCCAATCAGGAGCATTCCTATTCCAGTATCTGTCCCGCGTCCAAACGTTTTGGGTATCAAATCCGCGATGCCAGCGGAAAGTCCACAGTTCCCTGAACTCAACACTTCTGACAGATAGGTCCAGAAACGCCATATTCTGGCTTCCGTTGTGTCTATCCTGCACAAAGCGAACCATATGCCCTTCCCCGCCGGTGCTGTTCTGCCCACTCGTGGTCACATCATTGCCGGGGTGAAAATCGCGGGTTGGCGGTGGGCTGTCATCATCCTTGGGAGTCCCGCCGACCCAGTAAGACTCTGTAACGAGCGGAATTCTGTCGCCGCCGCGAACATCGGCACGACGCCAGAAATTAGCCACATCTCTTCCATCAGGGCCTGTCCCGCCTCCCAGATCCGGCCTGTCCTCAAGCCAGGCATTAAAACCATAGCTGCCCCATGCGCCGTGGCCGACCCAGGCTGCAAACGGACGATTTCCGAAGCCACGCCCGGGCTCTCCGTCGTGTGTCCAAATTCCACGCTCTTCGTCCCGAACAAGGTTAGCGATGGGGTCGGTAGCAGTCGGGCAGGCGCGAATTTCATCAACTTCTCCGGTATAGCGCCCCATTGCCCTCATCCAGAAATTATCCGGCAGATACTCGGCACTAGCCGTCCAGCCCTGCCAGATTCGACTATCCGAGTCGGCGGTGTATGCGCCCATAGCAATCGTCCACTGTCGCAGATTACTCTGGCAGACTGTGTTTCTTGCTATCTCTCTTGCCCGGTTCAAGGCAGGCATCAAGATAGCCAGAAGCAATGCGATAATCGAGATTACCACAAGCAACTCAATCAATGTAAAGCCTTTTTTACGCATCTTTTGTTCCTTTCATAAGCGTATTTTGATAAGCTGCAAGTCGCAGAATACCGTCTCTTTTTCCAACCTAATTGTATTATAACATATCCACCGCCGGAAAAAACGCAATCTTGGGAAAAAAAACCGCAATTTTGGGAAATTCTATTATCGTTCGAACGCCTCAATGTAAAGCCTTTTTACGCATCTTTTTGCCCTTAAATAAAGCTTTTACGATGACTGGCAAAGTCCTTGTTCATCTGGTCAGGAGACACCCATTGTTCCCTCAAACAAATGCATATTAGCATGTTCAGAACGCAGATAAAACGCTATTTTACGCAAAAATCACAATTTCAGGAGGGTCACATAAGCCGTATGACTTTTTTCTCGGTACGGCTGCCACATTTGCTTGTGACTGCTCGTATCTTTACAAGGTTTATTCTGATGGAAAGGTCCATCCGTGTTCCGATCCTGCACACTTAGAAATTGCCGGACGGCGGCCTAGGCCGCCGTTGGCCAGGCGTTAACCGAACCTACTCAACCGGATACAAACCACTGTTGAGCCATGTGGTCGCAAACACAGCAAAATCAGCCAGGCCAACCTGGCAGTCACCGGTGACATCGAGCCTCGGGTCCACCTCATACGGATACAGACAAACCGGCGTCTCACTGACGGTATAGTACATATCCGCAACCGCCACAGGGTCTTTGGCATAGTTGTATATCCTGATGTCATCCATCACACCGTTAAAGGCACTCACTATCTGACCGGCTGAATCAACCCTCAGTCCGCCGAGCACCAACTGTGAGACAGTGTTGTCAAGTTCAAAGGCAGGCTGATCAGCGTCCAGCAAGCCGTTGCGATAAAGATTTGCACCGTTCGGCGTTACAGTAATCACCAGATGCGTCCATTCATCCTCAACTGGTGGTGTAGTCTCAAGCGACTCACCCGCCCATGAGTTTGCGTTCATTAGATCTCCGTCCGGGTTAATCTGCCACCACCAATCGGCCACCTGACTGCCGCCATAGTAGTCCCGTTTTGAGATTATGCCCTGATGTTCGCCGTTGGCGCCGGCCCACTTGACCCAGACCGAGAGCGTCATCTCATCGGTGAACTGCACCGGGGACTGCGTCCCGGCCGTGGCTGCCGCCAGCGGTTCAACCGTCAAATCCAGCCCTTCGTTGGTCTTGGCCGGATCGACGCCGTCAACAAAGGATGTCGCTTCCGGGACAACATGCGGGACAGCATGACGCTCATGGCCGCTGCTATCCAAGTATTGGCCGTCCTGGAAATCAGCCCAATCCAGCGTCCAGTAGGCAACTTTCCGGCGGATACCAAGTGTTGCCATATCGGAATAAAGGTAACCCGTGTTCCCGTCGCCGTCATCAACAAAAACTTCGCAGTAGTAATATCCTTCATCGGGGTCAACCTGAGCATTTTCAATCGTTACCGAGTTAGCATCCTGGCCGATTGGGGCATCAATTTCTGTGTCAATTTCCCCGTCAGCCGACCAGTACCACTGATATTCTAGGCTCACACCTGGGTCATGGTCGATGTTGAAAGAGAACTCGGCGGTTTCACCGGCATCAAGCACCAGCGACTCAGGCTGGCTAGTAACAAACCAAGCGGCGTCGCTAACCGTGATATTACCCACTGTATAGTTACACCATTGGTTGTTGCCCCAGGTCCCGACAGCCAGGGTTTTTCCGTCAGCGTCTGCATCTGCAATAAAACTTACTTCAAAATCCTGGAAGCCATTTTTTTCAACCGGCACAATCACTTGTTCCAGCACTCGAAAATAGCCGAACTCACCATCATCGACATTATGACTCCAGTCTTCAACATAGTACCCCAACTGGAATGCATGCTGGCGCCATTCGCCGTCATCCTTACCTCTATGGTTTGTTGCAGAGAATGTGGCTGCATAAATGCCGCTTGTGATTGTGACATCGGTCTCTCGGTTCATCCAAAGATTACCGCGATTTTCCTCGCCCCACCACGAGTTCATCTGAATACCCGTGCCAATTACGCCAATACTATCAGGGCAGGCTGCATCCCAGGGCGTAGCGTCCTGCATATCATCTTCCCAAATCGCATCCGCCTTAGAAACAGAGCCAATTGACAGAAACACAACACACACTGCTAAAAGAAATCTTTTTATATTCATAACAAAATATCCAAAATAGATTAACAATTATTTGCGACAACATTACTACTGGGCTAAATTATTCTTTTTTATTCAGCCTCCACAATAAGTTAAAATTACATTGATTTAGCAAACTTTTTATACAATATCAAACTACTATTAAAATAAGCCTTTCGAACCGCCTCCAATCATCAACGGTTAGCATCAAAACCGCGTTAGACTTTCAACTACGGACAATAATGATCCGGATACAATCCACATGTAAGCCAGTTCTCAATAAAGAATGCCAAATCCTCAAGACCAACACGACAATTTGGCAAATCGCCGTTTACCCATCCCCCGGCAACATCAAATTGTAGATCCACTCCATAAGGATTCAGGCAAAGCTGGTTCCCGGTAACGGCATGATAAAGCTCAGCTATCTCAAGATGATCCAGAACATAGTCATAGATGCGCACATCGTCTATAATGCCGTTGAAGGGGTTGACGATAATGCCTTGATCGTTGACACGCAGTCCGCCAATTAGCAACTGCGATTCGGTATTGCCAAGCACAAAGTCCGGCTGGACGGAATCTTTCAATCCGTTGTGATACAATTTTGCCCCTTCTGGCCCGACAGTAACCGCCAGATGCGTCCATTCATCCTCAACTGGTGGTGTAGTCTCAAGCGACTCACCCGCCCAGGAGTTTGCGTTCATTAGATCTCCGTCCGGGTTAATCTGCCACCACCAATCGGCCACCTGACTTCCGTCATAATAGTCCCGTTTTGAGATTATGCCCTGATGTTCGCCGTTAGCGCCGGCCCACTTGACCCAGACCGAGAGCGTCATCTCTGCCGTCAAAGCAGCCGGGGATTGCGTGCCGGCCCGAGCGGCGGCCCCCGGGAAGGATGCCAGGTCGAGTCCCTGGCCAGTCACATCGGGATTGGCGCCGGGGACAAAAGCCATATCCTCCGGCGGGATATCCGGGTCTGCATGTCGCTGGTTGCCGCTGATGTCCTGGTATTGATCATCAACAAAATGCGATTGGCACAACGGCCAGTGGGCCACCGGACGCCGGATCCTAAGCGATGCAGCCGGTGTCAAAATCACAATGTCTTGGTCATTATCCGTGATCGTCACATGGCAATAATAGTAACCTTCATCATCAGTCCCGACATCGGTGAAGCTCAACAAAGATTCATTCTCTGAGTAAAGCAGTTGATCAACACTCGGTTCCGGCACATTATCTTCGGATTTATACCATTGGTATGTAACCTGCGAATACGCATCATCGACTCCCACGGAAAACTTCACCTCAGCTCCGGGTTCGACCCTGACACTGTCCGGCAACTTTGAAAGATACAGATCTGTCGGCATCAGGCCAAACGGCTGGGTATAACTATATCCCTGCTCACCAGTCAAACGAGCACGGATGTAATTGACATTGTCAGCCAGTGCATATCTGTCAAAAACAGGTCCCGCACCAACCTGTTGGCCATTCGCTATCCAATCGATAGAGTCATAGTCGGACGCATCAATAGCTATCGTGCGGTCGTCCTGAATATTAATCGCATCAATCACAGGAACAGAACCGTCCTGCTCGGGACTGTAACAAAAATAGAACTGTCCGTTTTCCATTGCCTCGCTTACAGCCGCTTCGGACAACTCTTCCAGTAAAAACACATTCCAGTTTCGAGCAACATGGTGGTCTCTATGTGTGTCGTCATTGGAATAACCCCAGACAGGGCGATCCGGCATCGTTTCAGTCAAAATGTCGTCCCACAATTTTCTGTCGCGAGGATGTCTGTCGCCTTGGTTGTAGACTTCAATACCGACCAGGTGAGAGTAATTGTGGTACAAATCAAGATATTGCTGGACTGTCCAGTCATACTGACCGGGATGGAACATCACGGCCAATCCATCCCTGTTTCCAATTTCTATTATTGCCTGTTCAGCGTCAGTTTGGTCAGGATCGCCGTAATCATTGAAATAACTTCCGATATGATGCGGACGGCTGATTTCATTACCTTCAATGGCGACCATCCCCAGAACATCGGGATCGAGAGGATAGTCCGGATCTTCTTCGTAGTCTGTCCACGGCCATGTCGGCTCCGGCGTCGGATAGTCGGCCCACCACCCCGCTGTGTCATGATCGGTGATTGAAAGAATCGTATAGCCCCGGTCATAGTAGTCATAAATCAGCTCAGAGGGTGTATGATGTCCGTCACTTTCGGTCGTGTGACTGTGCAGGTTAGCACGGTGTCTGCCAAAAGTATCCCAATTCACATTCTCATAAGGGTTGATTATTGTATTGCTTGAGACCGCCACTGCGTATTGCAGACCAATCATCACGGCAGTCAATAAAATCTGGGTTGTTTTCGATTTCATGTAATCCTCTCTGAAAATTCAATATTGGCCGAATCACGCATTAAACCCATTTTTTCGATTATTTTGGGCTCTTCCGAATAATTCATTATCAATCAGCCCCGCCCCTGTTCCGTCGCCGAGACGAAAGGCCAGCATACATCCTAAAGTCATATTAGAAGTTTTCATCTCGATACCTCCTGCCAAAATAAACAAAAAACCTTCTGTAAAATCCACAAACCTATATTAAACAATGACTTACAGTCATTAAAAACTTTCAATTTCCTCCATTTCGGTTATAATGTAAGTTGTTTAACGCCAAACATTTAAACCAAG
>PWFW01000193.1 GCA_003554225.1 Halanaerobiaceae bacterium
ATCATCCTTATTTTACCAGCATTTTCTTTATTTCAGCCCCTACCCTTTAGCCTAAAATTGGCAATATTTATTATTGTATTTTTGGCCGGTATTGGATAAATAGATAATTTCACCTTCCAGCCATCTGCTCCTGTAATTAATAATCCCAGGCTTGAGCAGCATCCTGCTTAAGAGCCAGCTTTACTGCCTGACCGGCATGAAGTTTCATGGTATCAAAAAGCGGGATCTCAAGATCATCCTCCTCAAGCAGGAGCGGCAGCTCGGTGCATCCCAGAATTACTCCTTCAACTTCAGGAAGGTCCTCAATTATCCTGAGCAATTTATTTCGGGAGCTCTTTTTGATGATTCCCGAGATCAGCTCCTGGTAAATTATGCTGTGAATCTCCTCCCGCTCTGCTTTCTCAGGCACTATAATCTCCATACCGTGCTTCTTTTCCAGCCTCTTCCGGTAAAAATCCTCCTCCATGGTAAAGCGGGTTCCCAGCAGACCGACCCTGTTGAGCTTCAAATTCTTAATTTCAGCTGCTGCAGCATCAGCAATATGAACCAGAGGGACCTGCAGACTCTTTTCAACCTCTGGAGCTAGTTTGTGCATGGTATTGGCACAGATCAAAATCAGGCCAGCACCTGCCTGCTCCAGCTTCCTGGCAGCTTCAACCATTTTAGCCGCCAGCTGCTGCCAGCTGCCCCGATGCTGCAGCTCTTTAATCTCTGCAAAATCCAGCGAGTAAAGGATACAGGAACAGGAATGGGGCTCACCCAGTTTCTCTTTAACCATTTCGTTTAAATAGCGATAATATTCCCGGGATGATTCCCAGCTCATACCTCCTATCAATCCAATAGTTTTCATTTTAAAATCACCGGCCTCTATCTTGTGATTATTTTCGGAATTTGATAAAATTAAAGCAGGTATAATCCTGAAAATTTAAATTTCGATAATTGAACCAATTAAAATTCTCTTACTCTTGGTTAACTTCGATATTTTGTTAACTTCGAAATTTATGTCATTTATCTTGAAAATAGCAAGTATATTTTATCTATTGTTGTGCCCCGGAGAGTCATGATAGTTTATCTTGAAAATTTGCAGAAAAATTTTCATCTATTGTTGTGCCCAAAATGGTCATGGCGGTTTACCTTGAAAATATGCGGTTGTATTTCATCTATTGTTGTGTCCCAGAGGGTCATGGCGGTTTATCTCGAAAATATCCTGTAGTTTTAGCTGTAATAAGTGCGCCAGAAAACTTTCCCGATAGTTATAACTTCGATAAGTTGTTAAAGAATTCCTTGTTGCTCTCCTCTTGTTCTAAATTTTATTAATGTTTCGTTAATAATCGCAAAGTTTTGCTAAAAATCTCTTAATCTCTAAGTAATCTCCCAATCTCTAAAAATCTCTTAATCTCTAATACTCTCCCAATCTCTAATAAGCTCTTAATCTCTCAAAACCCCGGCAGAAAGGAGGAAGATCTCCATTATGAAGAGAAGAAATTTTTTCAAACTCTGTGCCGCAGCTCTGGCTGGAGTGGGAGCTGGCAGATTAATCGAGCCCCTCTTTCCGGCCTGGATGAGAGAAGCCTCAGCAGATAATCACCAGCTGCAGCACGAAGCCCGCTATTACAGTAAACTCAATGATAATAAGGTGGAATGTGAGCTCTGTTTTAGAAACTGTGTGGTCTCCGAGGGTGAAAGAGGCTTTTGCCGCAATCGAGAAAATAAAGATGGCAGTCTCTATAATGTGGTTTATGGCCGACCTTCAGCTGTTAATGTCGATCCCATTGAAAAGGAACCCATGCACCATTTTTTTCCCGATACCCAGATACTCTGTATTGGCACCGCCGGCTGTAACTTTCGCTGTAAATTCTGCCACAACTGGCACCTTTCCCAGCAGAGCCTCGAGGAGCTGGGACGCTATCAGGAGCTGGCACCGGAAAAAGCTGTTGAGGAAGCTAAATTCCGGGGGGTACCCTCAATCTCCTTCACCTACAATGAACCTACCACCTTCTATGAATATATGTACGATATTGCCGAAATTGCCCAGCAGGAAGATTTAAACGTTATATTTCATACCAATGGTGCCCTGGAAGAAGAGCCTCTCCGGGATCTTATGCAGCACATGGATGCTGTTACCGTTGACCTCAAAGCTTTTACCGATGATTATTACCGGGATTTATCCCGGGCCAGCCTGGATCCGGTGCTGAATTCTATCAAAATTATCCGGGAAGAAGGCGCCTGGCTGGAGCTGGTGAATCTGGTGCTGCCAGATTATAATGATGACCCGGCAGAGATCCAGGAGATGTGCCGCTGGATCAAAAAAGAAGTTGGCGAAGAAACCCCTCTGCACTTCAGCCGTTTTTTCCCCTCTTATCAGCTGACAGATCTATCGCCCACCCCGGTTTCCACTCTGGAAAGAGCTCACGAAATTGCCCGGCAGGAGGGGCTGAAATATGTTTCAATCGGTAATGTTCCCGGCCATATCTACAACTCAACCTTCTGTCCCGAATGCGAAAGTGAAATAATCGTCCGGCATCATTTTTCCGTACAGAGCATCAATCTCGATCAAGGCAGATGCCAGAACTGTCAGGCTGAAATAGCAGGAGTCTGGCATGAAAATTAAGCAGGCCTTTACCCGGACAGCCAGTCTGAAAACCGTCATCTTTTTGATGGGAGCCGGGGGAATGATAGGCCAGCTGCTTCTGATTCGGGTCCTCCTGATTGTTTTTCTGGGCAACGAGCTGACCCTGGCTCTGATAATAGCTACCTGTCTTCTCTTCGAATCGGCCGGGGCCTATGCCGGGGGCAAAATAACTGCTATTACAAAGAGAATATCTGCTGTTTTTGCCGGAGTTATGACCTGCTACAGCCTACTTCTTCCTGTTATGATTCTGCTGGCTAGGGGTCTGGGAAGAGGGCTCTTCGGCCTGCTGCCTGGAGAAACCTTTGGTTTTGGAAATATTTTTCTTACAGCTGTCCTGACAGTTGGTCCGGCAAGTCTGCTGCATGGTATGCAGTTCCCCCTGGCCTCAGAACTGGTAGCAGCTAACCGGATTAAATTTCCCGTGGGCAGGGTATATCTGCTGGAAATAACAGGAACTGTACTGGGAGGGCTGTTTTTTACCTTTTATTTGATACCCAGATTTACAGCCCTGGAAATCTCACTGGCCCTGATCATAGTTCATCTTCTGCTGATCACCTATTTTTTCTTCTTTCACTATTCAGCCCCGAGACGAAAAGCATTAATAGTACCCTATCTGCTCCTGGCAATTTTGCTGGCAGCAGGCTTTCCACTGCTGACAGATAATCTCCAGCAGTTATCCTTCAGCTGGTTCTGGCCCGCCGGTGAAATCCTGGAATATCATAACTCTCCCTATGGCAACATTTCGGTGCTGGAGAGAGAGGGTGAGTATACCATAAATTATGATGGCAGCCCCCTGCTTTCCCTGCCGGTACCTGATATCGCCGGGCTCCAGGATTATGCCTATCTGGCAGGTGCTGCTCATCCTGAACCCGAAAATGTGCTGGTAATTGGAGGTGGTCTGGGTGGCCTTTTGGATTATCTGCTGGAACACCCTCTGGAAAATTTAGTCTATACCGAACTCGATCCTGATCTGGTTGAAATAACCGCCCGCTACACACCTCCAGAGCTCTCAGATAAATTTGCTGATCCCCGGCTAAATATCAAACTCCGGGATGGCAGGCTCTACTTAAGCCAAACCCGGGAAAACTTTGATCTGATTCTGCTGGGAGAATTGGAAATTGATACCCTGCAGGCCAATAGATTTTTTACCCGGGAGTTTTTTCAGCTTGCCTCAGAAAAACTGGCAGAAAGAGGTATGCTGATCTTTACTGCCCCGGGATCCCTGACCTATCTCGGCGGGGAAATGGCTGATCTCAACAGCTCACTTTATCAAACTGCTGCTGATGTTTTTGCTGATGTTATGATGATTCCAGGTGAAAAAAATATTTTTATTGCCGGCAATAACATAGAACTCCCCGATGCTGCAGCAACCGCCTCCAGGCTGGAAGACAGGGGCCTGATGGAGGGTATGTTTACCACTTCCTACCTGGAATACCGGTTTGACTCCTGGCGGATATCAGACTTTACTGAGATTCTCAGAGAAAGAGAAGCTGAAATTAATCAGGATTTCAGACCTGCTGCCTTTTTCCACGGCCTGCGCTACTGGGGAAGAGCCTTTGCTCCTGAAACAATGAGCCTTTTAAGATCATTGATAAATCTTTCCCCTGCATTTTATCTTATTCTGGCTGCTCTTCTTCTGATTTTTTTCCGCCAGATTTTCTTTATTTCTCCAGCTGCTGCAGCAAACCGCCTGACCTATGCTATCACCGGCAGTGGAATAACAGCCATGTCCTTTGATCTGCTGACACTTTTCGCCTTCCAGGCTCTTTATGGTTATATTTATCAGCTTAATGGTCTTTTTATCGTGGCCTTTATGGGAGGAATGTTTGCCGGGGGAAGGTTTTCTTTAAAAACTCTGGAAAAGAGTCAGAAGAATATATATTCCCAGTTTCTTAAACTTGAGCTGGCAATAATCATTATCCTGCCTTTATTCGGAGGCCTGGTTTATCTCTTAAGGGCAATAATGGGGCTGATCTGGGCTGACAGCCTCAGTCTGATACTGCTGGCAGGCTTTGCCCTTTTTGCCGGAGGAGCAGTAGGAGCACAGTTTCCCCTGGCAGTCAATTTATTAAGCGATGGGGATTTTAGCAGAGGAGAGAAAAAATCCGCCGGTCAATCAGCCGGCCGATTCTATGCTGCCGATCTCCTGGGGGGCTGGCTGGGAGGTCTGGCAGTAGGTCTGCTTATGTTCCCGCTGCTCGGCCTGACTGTCACCCTGCTGCTTCTCATGGCTATCAAGTTAAGCAGCCTGCTTTTGCTCTACTTTTCCCCAGAGCTTGTCAGCTAAACCATCCTTCTTTACCAGCAGTTTTAACTAATGTTTCATCATCAGTCTTACCAGCAACTTCATCATCAGTTTTAATAAAAGTTTCACAAAAGCAGAAATAAACTGGTTGACAACCAGACAACCGAATCTGGTTTACGTCTCAGAACCTCTGTGTGCTCTGTCTATCTTCCGTGAATTTTCTGTTAATTATTCTGTTAATTAGCTGAAAATATAGAGTTTAACTCCCTCTTTGTTTTTCAGCTGGATGACTGCTGAATCTATGCGCCTGACAAAGGATTCATAGGTCTCCTCAGGCCTGAGGGCAGTAATACCAAAATTACAGGTTATCCTGCCTGCCCTGCCAAAATCTTGCCGGCTCAGGTTAAGCCGCAGCCTTTCTCCCAGCTTGATGGTAACATCAAATCTGGTATTGGGAGTTAAGATCACAAATTCTTTTCCTCCCCAGCGGGCAAAAATATCAACCCTTCTAATCTGCTCCTTAACTATCTCAGCTACCCGGCTTAACAGTCTATTGCCTGTATCATGACCAAATTGATCATTAATTTCTTTGAAATTTTCAATATAAAACATGATTAAAGCCAGCTCACCCTGATACCTCTCCAGCCGTTCAATTTCCTTAGCCAGCTCCCGATAAAATTTCACCCTGTTATATACCCCGGTAAGTTGATCTCTTTCTCTCAATCTGGCAATAATTCTGTTTTTTCTTTCCAGTTCATTGAGAAGACTGACATGTCTTGCAGTCAGTTCCTTTATCAGTGCTGCCTGATTTCTTTTAATTTCCTCCCTCTCCTGATAGCGGGTCAGTAATTTTTCCGGCTCTGGATCCCTTTCCTCCCACTTCTGAAGCGCCCGGGTAATTTCTTCTATTTCTCGGCTGGCAATCATACTTCAACCCTCCTATGGACCCCCGATCCAGAATTTTGAATAAAAACCCCCTGCACTTTTTGTTCTAATATTTATAATATTTTGAGTTTATCCCAATTATATCAGAAAAATCGGTTTAAATCCAGAATAAATAACATTTTACCCTCTAAAATTTAAAACTTTCTCTGCCATGGGCGAAAATTTAATCAGACTATTTCAGACTATTAATATTTTCTTCACATTTGCCTGGTATAATAGCTGTGAAATGAAACATCAAACTTGTTTTTCAACAAACGAATAGAAAATAGAAGAAAATGAACAAAAAATGAGCAAAAAATAAACCTCAATAAAAAATTTTAAAAAATCCAGGGAGTGAGGCAGGCAGCCATGTCTAAAACTAAATTA
>PWFW01000130.1 GCA_003554225.1 Halanaerobiaceae bacterium
CTGATAGATAACATTGATATTCTGGCTGATAATCCTGGCAATTTCATCGGGAATTACTTCGAAAAAATCCTCCTGGCGCTGGATCAGTTCCTCAATTCCCCCGGTAATCTGCTCCCGGTAGCGGGGCAGCAGCCTGCCCAGCTCAATCAGCTCACTTATCAAATTGGAAGATAAAATAATTGCCAGGGTAATCAGAATCAAAAGAAAAATACTGAGCACAATTAAAACTGCCAGCAGCCTCGGCATCTTTCTAGCCAGCAGCGAAACAGGTTTTTCCAGGATTATGGCCACCAGGGCTGCCAGGAAAAAGGGCGTTAAATGAAAAATTATTATCTTTAAAGATATTACAATAATAATGAAAATCGCTATTCTCTTGAAAATTTGGTAATAGGAAAGCTCAAGTTTAAACATATCGCTAGCTCACACCTGACCTCAATTTATTTTCTCATCTGCTGCCAGTTCAATAATAGCTCTGACATAGATTAAAGCATTCAGCATCAGATCTTCTATCTCCAGATATTCATTTTTCTGATGAGCAAGTTCGGGCTGTCCCGGAAAGAGGGGTCCAAAGGCCACACCCCGGGGAACTGCCCTGGCATAGGTGCCTCCCCCTATGGCAATCGGTTCAGCCTTCTCATCTCCGGTTTCCTCCCGGTAAACCTGCATCAGGCTTTTAACCAGTCTGTCATCCTTTTCCACATGCAGGGGGGCTTTATGCTGTTTTTCTTCCAGTTTCCAGTTATGCTCTGATATTTTTTCCTTCAGCCCCTGATAAACCTCCTCGCTCTGATAGCTGACCGGGTATCTTATATTAACTGTAATCCGGGCCCTTTCTTCGTCCGCTTTGATCTGACCCACATTAAAAACCAGTCTTCCTGAGACTTCATCGCTTAAATCACAGCCAATATTCTCTCCATAATAATCTCTTCCGATTAATCTCTGGTAGGTATTGATAAAATTTTCGAGATTACCGGGATTAAGGTTCATTTCTGCCAGGAGAGAGATAAGGTGGGAGACAGCATTAACCCCATCAGCAGGCAGGCTTCCATGGGCTGAAACACCCTTAACCAGGATTTCATATTCCTGACTGTTAACGGCAGTAAGAACAATATCCTCTGGATAATCATTCTGATATTCAGCAATTTTATTCTCCAGATACTCCCTTTTGCCTTTAACCAGGGCGGAGGCTCTATCCGGAACCATATTGGGAGCATTGCCTCCTGAGATTGATTGAACTGCAACCTCACCCCGGGAATATCTATCATCCTCTTCCCCTGTATCTTCTGCTTCTCCGGTAAATTCCTGGAGCAGATCGAAAACTAAGATTCCCTTTTCGGCATGTATGACAGGAAAAACAGCATCAGGACTGAAGGCCAGGGTTGGGGTTTCAGCATTTTTGTTATAGTATTCCATGCACTCCCAGCCGCTCTCCTCATTGGTTCCCAGAATCAACCTCACCCGTTTGTTCAGTTTAAGCTTGAGATCCAGAATTGTTTTCATGGCATAAAGAGATGCCACTGCCGGCCCCTTATTATCCAGGGAACCCCGTCCGTAGATTCTGCCATTTTCAATCACTCCGGCAAAGGGATCATAATCCCAGTCATCTCCAGCAGGAACCACATCAAGATGGCATAATATGCCCAGCATCTCCTCACCCTGACCTATTTCAACAGTACCGGCATAACCCTCCAGATTGCTGGTTTTCATTCCCATCTCATCAGCAATCTCCAGCATTCTGGCAAGACACTTCCCCACCTCCAAACCAAAGGGCATACCCTCTACCGGCTCAGCTTCAACACTTTTATACTGAATTAGTTCCTGAAGATTTTCTGTCAGATTATCCTGATAACCCTTTAGAATTTCCTTTATCTCCTGTCTTGCTGGCATTATTTTCTCATCCTTTCAAAAAAATAATCAGCTGCTTTAATCTTCTTGCTTTATTTAACTACCTGTATAATATTAATTCTCTAAATATCTCATTTCTCCTTCACATCCAACGGAGATAAAGATTTTTGTCTGCCGGTCAGCTTAAAAGACTTCTTCTGCTCTTATCTGCTGTCAACAGTAAAGGTTTAATTTATCCCAAATAAAAAAGAGGGGCTTTCCGGGCCCCTCCCCTTTATTCAGCAATATGTATTACTGAATATAAGCTGTGAATATAATTGAATTGAAAAATACTTTTTATAATGCTTGCTCTAATTCCTACTTGCCTTTAACTGTCTCTTTAAAGGTTTTGCCTGCTCTGAAAACAGGAACCTTCCTGGCAGGAATCTTAATGGTTTCATCGGGATTCTGAGGATTTCTACCCTGACGGGCTTTTCTGTCTCTAACCTCAAAGCTGCCAAAGCCGATGATCTGAACATTGTCCCTGGAATCCTGCTTCTTTTTGGCCTCCTGCTTCAGGTATTCCATGATGGAATCAAAGGTGGTGTTAATAATTTCATTGCAGTCTTTTTTCGTATTACCGGTTTTTTCGGCCACATGGTCGATTAATTCAGTCTTAGTCATTATCTCACCTCCTGAATAAGATTTTTACTTATTCTTTATATTCGTGATACTCCATAAAACTCCTGCTTAAATTCAAAGAAAATTACTAAAAACCTTGAGATATCCAACATTTATCCTGTTTTTTGCCTTTTTTATTTAAATTTTTAACAATTATATCCAGTTATTCATGCTGACAACCTCTTCTATCTCTCTTTTTGGATCCCGGGTCATCAGATCTTCCACTGCTCTATCAGGGCTTTTACCGGCAAATAAAACCTGATATATCTCTTCGGTAATCGGCATTTCAGTTTTAATTTGCTCTTCCTGTAAAGCCTGATAGAGAGCTCTGGTAGTTTTTATTCCCTCTACAACCTGCCCTACCTCCTCTTCAGCCCTGGCAAAACTCTTACCCTGACCGATCTTATAACCGAAGGTTCTGTTCCTGCTGTGGGTGCTGTTGCAGGTAACCACCAGATCGCCCAGGCCTGCCAGTCCTGAGAAGGTAAATATCTTGGCGCCTCTCTCCCGGCCGTAGCGGCTCATCTCAGCCAGTCCCCGGGTAATAAGGGCAGCCACGGCATTATCTCCATAATCCAGACCATAGGCAATTCCGGCGGCTACAGCAATTATGTTTTTCACAGCTCCACCCAGCTCAACACCGACCACATCTGGATTCGTATAGGCCCGGAAGGTTTTATTGCTCATCAACCTTTGAATCTTTCGGGCTGTCTGCTCCTCCTGGCTGGCAACAACCGCAGCTGTTGGTTTGCCGGCCATCACCTCTTCAGAATGAGTCGGACCGGAAAGAACGGCCAGCTTTTCCTCCGGACTGAGGGCTTCGGCAATTATCTCAGAGTTGGTCTGAAGAGAGTTTTCTTCTATTCCCTTGGCAGTGGATACTATGATGGCACCGGTTTTAAGAAAGGGCTTAAGTTCCGCTAAAATCTCTCTGGTAGATGATGTCGGCACTGATATAAAAACAATATCGCTATCTCCCACCGCCTGCTCCAGGTCAGAGGTTGGCTCAATTATTTCAGGCAGCCTGTGTTGAGGAAAATAGTCCCGATTGACTCCGTTCTTTTTGATGCTCTCCACCTGTTCCTCCCGCCTGAGATAAAATTTAACGGGCTGCTCATTTCTCGTCAGATTGACTGCAATTGCTGTCCCCCAGCTTCCTCCTCCTATTACTGCAATTCTGGTACTCATGTTACCTCTCCTTTTTCAGCATTATCATTTTTCCGAACCCGGTTTGATGCGCTTTTCTTCGCCCTTTATGAGCCGATTGATATTTTCTCTGTGGGTATAGACAACAAAAACAAAGAGAATCAGGGCCATAGCTGCCTGGGCCGGATCGCCGCTGAATATATAAACCGTAACCGGCAGAGTCAGGGTGCCCAGCAGAGAAGCCAGAGAAACAATTCTAATGCTGAAAGTAATGGCCAGCCAGATCAGTCCCAGCACCACAAAACTTAAGGGAGCAGCAGCCAGAATAACTCCAAAGGTGGTGGCCACACCTTTACCTCCATCAAAGCCCAGAAATATCGACCAGTCATGACCAATAATTGCAGCAAAGCCAATCAGGTAAAGCAGATAAGCCGGTTCCAGGCCCAAAAAAAGTCGGGCAGCTATTACCGGAATAAAGCCTTTCATTATATCAATCAGGGCTACCGCTGCTCCCATTTTAAAACCTAACTTTCTGGCAACATTGGTTGCTCCCACATTTCCGCTGCCATACTCTCTGATATCAATTCCCAGAAATTTTTTCACAAAAAGATAACCGGTAGGTATTGAACCGATAAAATAAGCCAGCAGCAAAAAAATAACCAGCCTCATATTAACCTCCTCAATAATTAGGACTAATTTACTCGGATTTTCTCTTTCTAAACTTGAGCCAGAGCGGGGAGCCGATAAAACCAAAGGCCTCCCGCAGGGAGTTCTCCAGATACCTTTGATAGGCAAAATGCATAAGCTCAGGGTCATTAACAAAAAATATAAAGGTAGGCGGCCGCACTGAAGTCTGGGTAACATAATATATCTTGAGTCTTTTCTGTTTGTAAGACGGCGGCTGCTTTAACTGCACAGCTTCCTGAATAACTTCATTTAAAAGACCGGTCTTAACTCTGAGAGAGGCCTGATCAAAAACATATTCTACCAGTTCAAATAGTTCTTCAACCCGCTGGCCTGTCAGGGCAGAAATAAAAACAACCGGAGCATAATTTAAGAATTTAAGCTGATAATAGATTTCATCCTGATAATCCCGGACGGTAGTGCTGTCCTTTTCCAGAGTATCCCATTTATTTACCGCCAGCACTATCGGCTTGCCCTCATCGTGGGCATATCCAACAATTTTCTTGTCCTGAGAGGTAACGCCTTCCCCGGCATCTATCATCATCAGCACCACATCGGCCCGATCCATGGCCCTGATAGCCCTTAGATTGCTGTAATATTCTACCGACCAGTCAACTCTGGCCTTTCTCCTCAGCCCGGCGGTGTCGATCAGATTAAATCTGGAACCCTTGATCTCAACCTGGGTATCGACGGCATCCCTGGTGGTTCCAGGTTCAGCTGTAACCAGCACCCGATTCTGCCCCAGAACATAATTTACCAGGGAAGACTTGCCAACATTGGGCTTGCCTACCACGGCAACCTGGAGAGCCTCTTCTCCTGGCAGTTCCTCACCCTCCTCCTCCGGCAGCAGGCTAATCATCTCTTCATAGAGGCTGCCGGTATTTTTACCATGCTCGGCAGAGATGGGAATAACTCTTTCAAAACCCAGAGAGTAAAATTCCCAGGGTTTATTTTTCTCGCTAAAATTTTCAGTCTTATTGGCCACCACGATAACTTCTTTCTGCGACCTTCTCAGAATATCAGCAATCTCACTGTCCCGGGTCGTAAGTCCCTCCCGGTTATCAACCACAAAGAGTATCAGATCTGCTTCAGCTATGGCCTGTCTGGCCTGGTAGAGAACCAGGGATTTAATCTCAGAATCAGGATCGGGCTCAATGCCTCCGGTATCAACCACCAGAAACTCCCGGCCCTGCCATTCTGCTCTGCCGTAAATTCGATCCCGGGTTAAATTGGGAGTCCCTTCCACAATAGCCCTTTTTTCACCTATAAAACGATTAAAGAGCGTCGATTTGCCTACATTCGGCCTGCCAACTATTGCTACAACCGGCTTTGCCATCAAATATCACCTCCAGTAATTCTCCCGGACCCTGACAGAACTTGATTTCTTTCTCTGCCAGGGCTTCCCTGATTTCAGCTCGATCGTAACCATCCAGGGTCATCCCTGCCTCATTGAAAATAATCTCCGGGAGAATAACCAGGTCGGCTGAAATATCCTGCTGCTGTAAGCTCTTGATTATATCCTCTCCTGACAGCAGACCGGTTACGGTAACCTGCTCACCCAAAAACCTGTTAACCACCGGAATAATTTCAACTTCCAGTCCAGAAATTCTCTTAAGATCTTCTGTCACCGGCTCCAGTGCCTGCTTTCCCAGAGTGCCGGTAACTAAAGCCAGCGATTTTCTGACTTTCAGGCTCTCAGGATAATTCTGTCTCAGACTCCGGTAGTTTTCTCTCAGCAGCCTGGTCAGTCCAATTCCGTTTTCCAGCTGAGGATAATCCCGATAATAGTCGTCATCGGGAATTTTCTTGCCTGTCATGAGAAAAAATTCATCGGCCA
>PWFW01000279.1 GCA_003554225.1 Halanaerobiaceae bacterium
ATCCAGGTTTTTTACGGTCTGGGGGTTAGTTATGCCCTGGTTGATCAAATTTTTGCTCAATGGGTTCTTTATTACTACCTGCCTCCCCGGGCTTCCGCACTGGAACCGGTTTTGCCCCCGCTGTTAATTTCACTGGCTCTGGTGATCTCCCGTTTCGTGGATATGGTGGCCGATCCGGCAGTTGGCTATTTTTCCGATAGAATATCGACCAGATACGGCAGAAGGATTCCCTTTATAGCCCTGGGAGCTATCCCCCTGGCTCTGATGACCGTTGCTTTTTTCTTTCCTCCCCGCACCGGGACTTCAACTGCCTTCTTCTATCTGGCCGGAGTGGGCTGTCTCTTCTTTGTTTTTTATACCATTGTGGGGGCTCCCTACAATGCTTTGATTCCCGAGCTGGCCAGCAGCAAACTGGACAGGCTTAATCTTTCCACCTGGCAGTCGGTTTTCCGCCTGATATATACTGCCATAGCTATGATTCTGCCGGGCTGGCTGATAACCGTCATCGGTCAGGGCGATGATGAAAGAGGGGTCAGGGGGATGGTGATTCTGCTGGCAGGACTTATGATTATAACTATTTTTATCATGGTATTTAAAGTAGAAGAAAGGAAATATTCCGGAGGTAAAAGCTCCAGCACCGGTCTGAAAGAAAGCCTTGGTTATCTGATTAAAAGCAGATCTCTGCAGTTCTATCTGCTGGGATTAATGTTCTTTTTTCTGGGTTTTAACACCCTGAGAGGCTCGCTGAATTATTATATTGAAGATATTATGGGTTACAGCACTACTGCCATTACCCTGGCCTCAGCCCTGCTCTTTGGCAGCGCAGCCCTTTCCTTCTACCCCATCAATCGCCTGAGCCGTCGGTATGGTTATAAGAAGCTTCTGTTAATTTTCCTGATAGCTCTGGCTCTGCTCTCCCTGGCTCTGACCCAGGTTGACAGGCTGCTGCCGGCAGAAGCTGGCTTTGTTATTTATCTAATTGCCGGCATACCAACTTCTGGAGCAGCCTTCATATTTCCTCCGGCTATGTTAAGTGAAATAGCAGCAAAGCTGGCAGAGAAACAGGGGGTTCAGATCGAGGGCTTCTATTTTGGCCTGCAGGGCTTTTTTCTCAAACTGGCCTTCCTGCTCTCGATTGCTCTGCTGCCTCTTCTGCTCGTCACAGGGGAGGGAATCTCGCTGGTTGAGGCCATGCTGGGCGAGCCGGAAGCAGTCACCAGGCAGGGAATATATTATACCTCCCTGCTGGCAGCAGGCTCCTTTCTCATCTCCTTCCTCTTTTACCTTGGCTATCAGGAAGAGAGCTGATAGTAAAAATATAAGGTTCTAATATAGGATATTGCAGAGAAAAAGTTATCTGCCCTGAAATCATCTCATGATATTTTCATCTACTGTTATCCTGTGAAGAAGTTCGAAGGGGGCTAGCCTCGTACCAAAAAAATACAGTCTGCTCTCCATTTGTGCCAGGACAGACCTAAAATACAGCCTTCTCTCAAATTGTGCCAGGGCAGACCTAAAATTTTTCAGGCCGGGGGGTCCCCCCGGCCTGTAGATTGCCAGCTTACGTATTTCTAATTAATTCTAATTTTTATTCTCCCGCAGTCTATTTTCTCATCTGCTGTGTTAAAATAAATTGCGCTATTTATTCTTACTGCGGCGAATTTTTTTAGCCTCGGGCTTGGCCTGTACTATATTTTCTACAACCGGACGCAGGGAGGGGCAAACATAGCTGCAGATCCCGCATTCAGCACATTCAGTGGCATGAAGCCTTTCAGCCTCATGATAATCTTCAGCTTCGGCTGACAGGCTGAGCTCATTGGGAAATAAAAACATGGGACAGTTATCAACACACTTACCACAACGGATGCATGGTCCCGGCTCTCCTGAGATATTTACCATCTCCTCAGGCAGGAGCAGCACACCGGTATCACTTTTAGTCAGGGGAGCATCCAGGGTGTTAACAGCAGTGCCGGTCATGGCCCCGCCCATTACTACCTTGTGCCCCTCAATGTTATTCAGATCTACACCGCAGCTTGTCAAAATATGCCTTACGGTAGTTCCAATGGGAATTATATAATTGCCGGCTTCAGGAACGGTATGAGGTCCGCTAACTGTCGTAACTCTTTCAAAAAGCGGCTTCTGGTGAACTACTGCCTCATAGATAGCGATTGTCGTCCCAACATTTCTGACAATACAGCCTACCTCTGCCGAGCGGGCTCCCATGGGGGGCTCCTTATCGGTCACAGCCTTAATCAGAGTTTTTTTGTAACCCTGGGGATACTTGGTATCTAAAGGAACTACATGAAAATTATCAAGCCCGGCTGTTTTTTCCTCGAGGATCTCAATGGCATCAGGTTTATTGGTCTCTATCCCGATAAAACAATCCTGGGCCTGAATTATCTTGAAGAGAATCTGAGCACCTTTAACCAGCTTATCTGCCCATTCTGCCATCATCCGGTGGTCGCAGGTCAAAAAGGGCTCACATTCTGCCCCGTTGAGGATCAGGTTGGGCACCGGATCATCGGCACTGACATTAATATGGGTGGGACAGGCTGCACCTCCCATACCAACGATCCCATTTTCTTTGAGCAGCTGCTTTAATTCTTTGATTGATAAACTCTGCCAGTCTTTTCGGACAGAGCTTTGAAATTCCGGCTGCTCCTCATCGGCTTCGATCACCACCGAAAGACAATCACACCCTGTTCCGGTCGGCCTCTCTTCCACAGCCCTGACCACTCCTGAAACACTGGCAAAAACCGGGGCACTCCAGAATTCATCCAGGTCACCGATTTTATCTCCCACTTCCACCCGATCTCCCGGCTCTACCAGGGGGTCAACAGTCTCCCCGATATGCTGATTTAAGGGGATTATTACCTCTTCGGGATAGGGGAGAAGTCTGGTAATATTTTTTTCGTTGGTATATTCTTTATGATGTGGGATATACATCCCTTTATCAAAGGATTTTTCTCTTCTCACAAAAAGCCACACCTCCAGATATTTTCCAGATTCTTATCCAGCTAAAATCAACTATAACTTACTTGAGAAAATTAAGTGCTGCACCAGAAAATTTAAGTGCTTAACCGGATATAATTAAATACCGCTAAAGCCTGAAACAGCCAGAGCAAGTATCCCCAGGGTGATAAGCTGAATGGGGATTCCGGTAAGCCATTCCGGCAGAGGAAGTTTTTCAACCCGGTTATTTATCGATTCTATTATGACAAGCAGTACAGCAAAGCCAAAACCAAAACCGGCAGCCCCAACTAAAGCCTCAATAACGGTTTCCCATTCGGTTAAGTTCAAAAGCAAAATCCCAAAAACTGCAGTATTCATAAAAACATCGGGCAGGTAAAGGTGCCAGCGTCTGCCCCGAACTCCTTCTTTTTTA
Source organism: Halanaerobiaceae bacterium (assembly GCA_003554225.1). Lineage (GTDB taxonomy): Bacteria > Bacillota > Halanaerobiia > Halanaerobiales > Halarsenatibacteraceae > T1SED10-84. The sequence continues at coordinate 3,386 of PWFW01000279.1, forward strand.
TACTGCTGAAATAAAATAACCAGCAGGAAAATTACCAGAATGAGAATAATATTATCCAGATACTCCAGGGCCAGCGGCTCCAGAATCACATCATAGATTAAAAAGGTAATAAAGGCAGAAGCCATCATCAAAGCTGTGGTCATCATACCCACACCCCAGATATCTTCCACCGAACTTTTTCTTTCTACCAGAAAGGGGCTTAAACCTAAAAGCTGGGTCAAAATTATATTATTCCAGAGAACTCCTCCAAGCAGAAGGTATAGAAGATCCAGCATGCTATTTTACCCCCTTTTCCCGTTCCTGCTGCAGTTCAGGAGCGACAGCCTTGACCAGAGCAAAGAGCATCCCCAGAATAATCAGCATTCCTCCCGGTTCGGCAAAAAAAGAAAGGTCCCGGGCCAGCATCTCGGTGCCCATGATGCCTCCGGTTGCCAGCATCTCCCGCAATCCTCCCAGAAAAACCAGCAGGAAGAGAAACTGGATCCCGAGCCAGACACTTTTACGAAATTCCTGGCTGACATCCTCAACCTCAAAGAGGACTGTCTGCCTCAAGACCAGCACATTTAACGCTACCAGGGGAATAAAAATTCCCAGTTCATCCAGCAGGGAAGCATTAAAAATCATTAAATAAAACTGATAAATCGTTAATAAAGTTATCGTTACAATTACGGTAAAGGGCACTCTGGCTTCCTTTTCTATTATACCCTTTAAAGCTACATTTACCAGTCCTGCAGCCATGGTTGCTGCCAGGGTTATTAACCCCAGATAAAGGGCATTGCTAAAATTTGTGGCACCTCCCAGTGCCGGAGCCAGGGCCAGTAAGAGCAGATATATTCTTGATTGCTGCCAAAATTTCGAAGAAAATAACTCCATATTAACTTTGCTCCCCCCTATCTAAAATTCACCTGATTGCATAGCAGAAAAGGCTTTATCTATAGAAGATCTAACGGCTTCTGCCACCGCTTCTGCTGAAACAGTTGCTCCGGTTAAACCAGAAATATCATCACCGATTACTATCGGGTCGTTTAATCCCCGACCAATAAATCTCTGGGTAAACTCCTCCTCTTCAACTCTGTCTCCCAGGTCCGGGGTTTCCTGATGCTCTTTAACAGAAATCCCGACAATTTCACCTGTTCTATCTATCCCGGTTATTACATATATGCTGCCGCCATAACCGGTGCCGCTGCTGGTATGAGCTACCCCGATGGTATCCCCAGCTTCCCTGACAGCATAAAATGTTTCCTCCTGATATTCAAACTCGGTAAAACTGGCATCCTCTCCATAGATGCTGACAAGATGCTCTCTGGTCTCTTCATCAACATCCTCTGCCACTGCCAGTTCCTGCACAATACTATATCCATAGGAAAGAACCAGCACAGCAATTACCAGGGTAATGGCAACAATAAAAATGCTGGTTGAGTATTTTTGCTGATTGGCCATCCTAACTCACCTCTCCAAAGGCCCGGCGCTTGATATATCTGTCCATCAGCGGCACCAGGGCATTCATAATTAAAATTGCATAGGTTACACCCTCAGGCAGGGTAGCCAGCTCTCTAATAATAATTGTAAAAAGTCCGCAGCCCACACCAAATAATAATTTAGCCCTGTCATCCATAGGTGAGGTAACCATATCGGTTGCCATGTAAAAAGCTCCCAGCAGCAGACCGCCACCCAGAAGCTGTATCAAAACATCAGCACCAAATAAAGGAGATAGCAGGGCAACAGTTCCCAGATAACCCAGGGGAATTCGCCAGCCTATTCTCCCCCGGAAGAAAAGATAGATTGCTCCTAAAAGCAGCAGAAGCGCTGAAGTTTCACCGATGCTGCCCGGTATATTGCCAATAAACATTTCAAAATAGCTGAATTCTGCCCCCCCCAGAGCAGTTGCTGCAGTGGTCCCATCTACCGGGCTGGTATAGGAGGTCATTGCTGCCGGCCAGATGGCCAGCAGGATGCCCCGACCGACCAGAGCGGGATTAAAAATATTATGACCCAGTCCTCCCAGAAACAGCTTGCCAATAATTATACCGAAGGCCGCTCCAGCAGCAGCCAGCCCGGGAGAGATCTGCGGCGGCAGGGTTAAAGCCAGCAGCAGTCCTGTGACCGCTGCGCTTCCATCACCGAGAACCTCTTGAAAACTGCCAACCCTTTTCAAACAGACTGCCTCAACAGCCATGGCAGTAAAAACAGCGGCCATTATTACATATAAAGTATTAAGCCCGAAAAGATATATGCCAGCCAGAGCTGCAGGTAAAAGCGCCAGCATTACATCTGACATAACTATTAAAGTTGTATCACCGTCAGTCATAAGATGTGGCGCTTCAGTCACGACAATGTCAGGATTATCTGTCATTATTCTCCTCCTCTCGCCGATTGCATTTTCTCGATTTTATCTATTTAGTAAATTACTGTATATCCATCCATAACTATTGAACTGCGGCAGATCCAGAGGTCACCTTCAATGGCAAATTTCTCGGTGCCAACATAACCTTTAAAAATATATTCGTCAAGATACAGGGGCTGGACCCGGGGTAATTCTAAAGGACGGTCAGTCATAATAAAATAGTGCTCACCGCTGGAATTAACTCCAGGAAGAAAAAGATCTCCGGTAAAACGGAATCTTTTCTCTTCTCTCTCCAGGAGGTTCATATTGATCTCGGCGGATATTTTATCAAAGGAAGCATTAAAATGATCCAGCTCGATATTCAGGTCCAGATCATCAAAGTCATCATAAAGATTGATGGTTCCTGTAATAGTATAATCCGGGGTGTTGTATTCCA